>CAZRSM010000208.1:0-25551 GCA_964602755.1 uncultured Planctomycetales bacterium | reverse complement strand
CGGGCCGCACGCCGGTGAAGACGATTTCGATGTCTTCGCCGGGCCGAAAGCCGCTGAGGGTGATCAGGTCGCGGGCCAGGTCGACGATGCGCACCGGCTCGCCCATGTCGAGCACGAAGATCTCGCCGCCACGCCCCATCGAGGCCGCCTGGAGCACGAGCTGGGCGGCTTCGGGGATGGTCATGAAGTAGCGCACCATGTCGGGGTGCGTGACGGTGACGGGACCGCCCTTGGCGATCTGTTCCTTGAAGATGGGCACCACGCTGCCGCTGCTGCCCAGCACGTTGCCGAAGCGCACGGTGACGAACTGCGTGTTGGTGCGCTCGTTGAGGGCCTGGATGTACATCTCGGCGATGCGTTTCGAGCCGCCCATGATGCTGGTGGGATTGACCGCCTTGTCGGTCGAGATCATCACGAACTTTTCGCAGCCGTGCTTGGCGGCGGCGTCGGCCACGGTGCGCGTGCCCAGCACGTTGTTCTTGATGGCCTCGCCGGGGTTCAGCTCCATCATGGGTACGTGCTTGTGGGCGGCGGCGTGGAAGACCGCCGTAGGCCGCTCGCGGGCGAAGACCTGGTCGATGCGGCGGGCGTCGGCGATGTCGGCGATGTAGGGGGCGATGCTGATGTCGGGGAACCTGGCCTTCAGTTCGCGGTCGATGTCGAAGAGGTGCTGCTCGGCCTGCTCGACCAGCACCAGGCGCTTGGGGTTGAAGCGCGCCACCTGCCGGCACATCTCCGAGCCGATCGAACCGCCGGCCCCGGTGACCATCACCACGCGTCCGTCGATGAACTCGGCGATCTGGTCGGTGTCCAGCTCGACCGGCGGGCGGCCCAGCAGGTCCTTGATGTCGACTTCACGGATCTGCTGATAGGTGGCCCGGCCGGTGATGAGGTCGGCCAGTGCGGGGAGGGTCTTGAAGCGCAGGTTGGTACCCTGGCACAGCTCGACGACGCGGCGGATCTCCTTGCGGCTGGCCGAGGGCATGGAAATGAGGATCTCGTCGATGCCCAGCTCGGCGCAGACTTCCTTGATCCTGTCGATCGGGCCGAGCACCTCGACGCCGTGGATGCGCGCCCCCCACTTGGCCGGATCGTCGTCGAGGAAGCCTTCGACCCGGTATTGCAGCACGGGCTGGCGCTGGATTTCGCGGACGACGTTTTCGCCGGCGCTGCCGGCTCCGAGGATCAGCAGCTTGGGGGCGGCCCCTTCCTGGATCGGCTGGACCTCCTCGTGATAGAGCCGCACGATGAAACGCGCCCCGCAGATCAGGGCGATGGTGGCGGCGAAATCGAGCAGCAGCACCGAGTCGGGGAAGTCCTGGCCGCCGAAGGGCTGGAAGGCGAAGCCCTTGAAGCCCAGGGCATGGGCGATGAACTCGATCTGCATCAGCCCGTAGTAGATACCCAGGATCCAGGCGAAGCTGATGAACGAGGCCCGGGTGACGTGGGTCACGTCGCGCATGCTGACGTAGCGCCAGGAGCTGCGATAGATGCCCATGACGCCGAAGATGACGCCCTTGATGAGCAGCACCGCCGGCAGCATGGGCAGGAAGAACGTTGGAAACCACGACTGGGGACGGTGGAAGTTGTAGGCCAGGCCGAAGGCCATCAGCCAGCTCAGCGCAAAGAGCGCCAGGTGTCCCAGCGTGGAGACGAAGAAGCGGTGGGCGCGGGCCCAGCCGGCAAGGCGGCTGTCTGACCGGGATGGGTCGTTCGTGACGGTCATTTTCACCCAAGCACTGTCACGGCAGCGGGTAGCCGGAGAGGCCTGTCGCGCCGATGCACATTCACTCAAGGCGCGCCGCGCGCCACCATGTTCCGCAGGCCCGCCTGCAGGGAATTGCGGATGCGCAACATGCTGCGGCGGTTGGTGTCGTCCATCTTGGCCTCGCCGAGGCGCTTGACGGCCACCCGCAGGCGCACCGGGTCTCCGATGCCCCAGGCCGCGAAACCCTGCAGCGCGTACAGCTCGCCGCTGCCCGAGCGGTCGCCGATCTGCAGGTAGCGTCTCAGCAGGGCCTCGAGCCGCTGCGAGCGCCCCCCGGACTTATCGGAAGCCGGCACGTAATCGCCGAAGTATTCGGCGATGTCATTGCTCTCGGCGAAGAGCGTCGGCCTGCGCCTGACGACCTGCTCGAGGTACACCAGGGCCGAGTTGGTGCGATTGCGCTCCAGGTTGATCAGCAACAACAACAGATGGGGCTCGGCCCGCGTCGGATCGATGCGTGCGGCGGTGGCCGCTTGCTCCGCGGCTCGGGCCAGCAGCTCCTGGCGGTTGTCGATTTCATCGTTTTCATCGTCGGATGTGGCGCGTTTGAACAAGGCCAGGGCCTGGCGCCAGGACTCCTCGACGAAGCGCTGGTTGTCTTGCTCGACCAGTTCGCTCAGTGTTGCTCCCTCCCGGGCCTGCCTGGGCGGGGGGCGGTGTTCAGAAAGGCCGAAGAAAGCATGAAACGAGCTGGGCGGCCGGGGGGCGAAGTAGGGCGTGCGCTTGACATTGGGAGTATAGGTGCGAAAGCCCAGCAGGGGCGCATCCAGGCGTTCGGTGAGCCTGAACTGAGAAGCCTCGGCCAATGATGAGGGCCAGACTACACCATCCCGGAACCTCGCCCAGTACGGACTGGGCATACGCGCAGTGGAGACTTGAAGCAGCGAGGGTAGAAAAGCCTGGGGAAGTGGAGGCGGCGCGATCCGGCTGACATTACGGGCAGCTCCGAAGAAGTTCATCTGCTGGAGCGAGCGGCTGAATCCGCCCGCCCGCCCCCGGGAAGGCAGCGTGGAATCCGAGTACATCGTACGCGTGTAGACCCCTCCCAACAGGCCGATCTGGCTGCTCGGTCCAAATTCGCTCGGGCGGCTGATGACCAGGTGCTCGCGCTGGGCCCACGCCGGCGCGCAAACGCCGGCAGCAAGAACAAGGCCCATAAAAAAACGCATACGGGCGGCGCTCAACGGCGATGATCGGGCATTCACGCGGTTACCTCCCATGGCCATCTTAGCCCATCGTCCCCGGTTTCATCAAACGCCCGACGCGAACGTAAGTGACTTTGGCCAAACAAGCTGGCGCAGCGGCTTTGCGATTGACCCCGCACTTGCGCTTGGCTACTGTAATCATCGGGAAGTGTGCGCGTCGAGAGTAAGGCGACGACGCGACAAAACGCCATTTCCCACCAGCCCACGCTACTGCTTTCACAGGGGTCAGGGACCGAGCCATGGCCAAGTATCTCTACGCGGTTGCTTTCGTGGTGTTCGCATCGATCGGCTGCGAGCTTACCATAACGCAGCCACCCAGCGGGACGCCGGCGCCCGCGACCAGCAGTGGACCGCGCACCGTCGGCGACGTCACTGGTAACGTGCCCGAACCCGATTCGGCTGCTCGAACATCCCCCGCAACGGGCGCAGATCCGATAATACTGGCCATAACAAACACAGAATCGGTCCCCGCGGTTTGCCGAATCACCATGACGCTCGTGGGCACCGAGGTCCACTTCAGTTTCAAGCGCATACCAGCGGGGGGACAGGTTGCGGTTATCGGGCCCGAGCGGGCCGACCAGATCCTGGTCGAGACCGTCTTCGAAGGCAGCCCTCCGGTAACACTCGATGCAATAACGCTTTACATGGGACGAGATTACTCGGCGGGCGAGGTGGTTCGTCTGGCATTGGCGCTCCCCCCGGCGCCTGGGCCGCCCGGCGAGCCGAACCAGCCCCCGACCGACGAGGGCGGGGAACCCAACGAGCCGAACAATCCTCCGCCGCCACCGCCACCACCCAGTCCGCAGGTCGTCATAATCGGCCTGGACGCGAACGTAACCGTGCAGGCCGGCGATACCGTGGCGTTCGCGCTCGAGCTGTCGGATTATCCGTCGGACGGCGTCGTGCGCGTGCTGGCCGACCCGGACACGGATCTGGGTAACGGCAATGAGCGGGTGATTTTCGGGCCGGTGGCTGCGGCAGGCAGCATCCCGGTTGTGTGGGACACAACTGACGTTCCTTCCGGGAGTTACACCATCCGCGCCGTCTTGAGTGCCGGCGGGCAGTCGCTGGACAGCGACCTGGCGGCCGGCCTGGTGACCGTTACGGAGCCGCCGCCGCCACCACTGCCCGCGCCGACCATCGCGGTGATCAACCTGGACGGAAACTATTACATAAACCCCGGTGCGATAATAGCTTTCGCCATCCGGGTCGCCGACGTGCCTGACGGAGCGACGATCCACGTCTTCGTCGATCCCGACCAGCAGCCGGCCAGCGGCGACGAAACCGAGATCGGCGTGCTGACCGCTCCGACCCAGGGCGTAGTTCAGACGTATTTCGACACCACCGCCGCCCAGCCAGCCACCTACAGCGTGTACGCCGAGTTGTGGTACGACAGCCGATCGGTGCGTTCCGACTACGCTCCCGGCACGATCCGGGTCAATGCGCTGCCCTCGATCCAGATCATCACACCGGCTACGGACCTCACGATCGGCCGCGTGGAGTACCTCTCGATCGAGTGGGCCGGCGGCGACGCCGACGACAACGCTCAAGTGGGCTTCTTCCTCGACCCGGACAACACGCTCAACGGCAACGAGCTGCCACTGGTTACCAACCTGGCGGAGGACGATCCCAACAGTCACGCGTTTGCGGTGTCGCTGTTCGACGTGCCGCGCGGTTCATACCGGTTGGTGGCGGTCATGGCCGACATGATCTACACCGCCACCGACGTGGGCCCGATGCTGTGCGTAACCAGCGGACGCACGGGCAGTTTCAACGTCGCCGACCTGGCCGCGATCGAGCGCACCATTATCACCGGCGGCGATCCGAACTACGCACCCGGCGGGCCGTTGAGATTCGGCGCAGACGTCGACCTGGCAGACGTCGACGGCGACCGCCACGGTGAATTGCTGGCCACCAGTCCCGATGCGCAAAACGGGTTCGGGCTGGTGCACTACCACGTGCAGGCCAGCGGGCTCTGGCCGCCGGAGATGACGTCTTCCGACCTGCTGACGACTATCGAGGGCGACTTGCCAAACGCGGGCACGGGCAACGCAGCCGCATTCGTGCCGCCGATGGACCCGAACAGCGCCGGCGGTGTGGTGATCGGCGCCCCCTGGGCCGACAACGGCATGCAGACCAGCGCCGGCATGGCCTACATGCTCGACTACGGGTCGATCAACACCGGCGGCTGGGTGAATCTCATGTACCAGGGCACCAGAATCGCGGGAAGCCGGCCCCACGCGAATCTGGGATTCGCCATTGCTTCGATGCCCGACGTCGACGGCGACGGCTACGAGGAGCTGGCCATCACGGCTCCGTCGTTGTGGTCGTTGGACCCGAACATGCATCCCAGTGTGGCTGTGGTCTACGGCGGCCATGGGCTGCCCAGCGGGTCGCTGCAGGACATCGGCGTGACCATCCCCGGCGTCGTGATCATCGGCGAGTCTCCCGGCGACGAGACCGGCTTCGCCATCACCGGTACGCCGGGAATGCTGGCCCGCAAGGACACCCGCCAGAACCCGATCGGGGTGCGCGGCGACGTGCTGATCGGGGCTCCCGGAGCGGATGGGGAAGCGGGCCGGGTCTACGCCGTCAGCGGTGCCAGCATCGGCACGCAGCCGCGTGTTCGTCTGGCCGACCGGCCCGCCGACTGGCAGGGGGTCGTCTTCCACGGCGAGCCGCCGGATCCCAACGATCCCAACTCCGAGTACCAGCCGCGCGCCGGCCACTCGGTGGCGGTGCTCGACTTCAACGGCGACGGCACACCCGACATCGCAATCGGTGCGCCGGGCGTCAATGGCGGTGCCGGCCGTGTGTACATCGTGTATGGCCTGCCGTCGAACTCGTGGCCCGCAGACATCTACCTCGCCGACGTGGGCAGCACGGTGGCCGGCCTGCGGATCGACGGGTCCGGGCCCTTCGCCGGGCTGGGCATGCGGCTGGCGCGGGCCAGCGACGTCGACGGCGACGGCTTCGAAGACCTGCTGATGGCCGCCCCTTACGCCCGGGCGCCCGACACGAACACCAACCCCGGCGCCGTGTACCTGATCTACGGCGGCAGCGACTGGCCTGGCGCCATCAGCGTCACCGAGCTGGGCGCGGCCTGCGACCGGCCGGGCTGGGCGGTCTACGGGACCCAGGACTTCGAGGAGTTCGGCGTCGGGCTGGCCGGCGGCGTGGACCTGAACATGGACGGCACGCCCGACGTGGCGGTCGGAGCGCCGGGCTACACGGACCCGGTGTGGTCCTACCCGCTGGGCCGCGTCTACCTGCTGTTCACACCGGTCGAGAACGGACCCGCCGGCGGGGACTAGCGCCGGGCCGGCCGATCGGCGTATAATCGCGAATCGTGGCGACCACCGGCAAACAACTCGCGGCCCGCATCCGGGAGCTGCGCCGCCGACATTACGGCCCGCGCGGCAAGGCGGCTTTCGCGCGGCAGCTCGGCCTGCCGGTGGACGAATACGAGCGCTTCGAGCGCGGCACCGTGCCCCCGGGCGAGATCATGGTGCGCATGTGCGAGCTGACCGGTGAGGACCTGCAATGGCTGCTGACCGGTCAGGCGGCCCGGGGTACGGTGGTCATCAGCGGTGCCCGGGCGCGGCACCGCGACCTGCTGACGCGTATCGCCACGGCGCTCGACGAGAACCCCAGGCTGGCCACGCCGCTGGAGGCCTTCTTCGACCTGCTGACCGCCGGCGAGCAGGTACGGCAGCAGCGGCGTCTGCCGCCCCCGGACGCGCGGGAGCTGATTCCGGTCTTCGCCAGCGACCAGTGGCCCAGCGGCCCGCCGGGCCCCGACGGCGGCCTGCCGCCGGCGCCGCTGCCCGAGAGCCTGGCCCGCGAGACCACGCAACGCAGCAGCCTGGTACTGGCCGAACCCGACCTGGACGACGGGGCCGCCGGGCGTCCCGCCGAGCTGCTGACGCTCGACCGCGAGCAGCCCGGCGTGCTGGGCTATCTCTATTGTCCCGGCGTGGGGGCACTGCTGCCGGGAGCATTCGGGCTGAGCGTGGGCGACGAATCGATGGCCCCCCTGCTGCATCCCGGCGACGTGGTAGTCGTCGCGCCGGGAGCCGAGCCGCAACTGGGCAAGCCGGCGGCGTGCAAGTTCGACCAGCCCGAGCCCGACCGCTGTCGCATATGGCTGGGCGGTGACGATCAGCACGTCGATCTGGGGCGGCTGTCGGACGGCGGGCACGAACGCCTGCCGCGCCGCGCGCTGCAGTGGGCGCTCGAAGTGTTGTACCGGGCCACGCGTCCGGCGGCCTGAGGCACTCTGGCAACCCGCGCGGCGCTGGCGGCGAGCAGTACCCGCCCGGGTTCAGGCGACGCTGTGAGCCGGCCTGGGCAGGTCTTCCTTGATCTTCTGCTGTTTGACTTCGTCGTCGTCTGCGGCGGTGAACAGCACCATTTCTTCGTCGATCAGAGCCTGAAGGTGTACCGGCCGCGACCAGATGCGCCGCAGGTTCTTGAGCACCTCGTTGGCGTAGCGGATGTCGATGTCCACGCCGATGTGTTTGTGGGCCAGGTAGAGTTCGCCGCGGTTGGCATAGTTGCCGTCGACCACGTAGATGTACGGCTGGCCGTGGTTGGTGAGCATGAACAGCAGGGTCTGTTTGATCGAGTCGAAATCGCGGTTGACGACCACCATGCGGCCGGTGGTGGGATCCTGGCGGTAGTGATACAGCTTGAAGCGGTCGACGAACTCGGGCGTGAGGAACTCGTCGATGAAGGTCACGTCGTTGTGCACGCGGCGGACCTCGAAGATCTTCTGGCGGCCCTCATTGAGCTGGATGTCCCAGTTGCGCCGCCGCTCGATGTCGGTGCACTCGTCGTATTCCTTGCCGAAGCGGCCCTTGTTCCAGCGGTCTTCGATGTCGCGGAAGAGCTCGACTCCGATCTTGTAGGGGTTGAGCCGGCCCGGGGCGGTAGCCAGCGTGCCGGAGTGGTGGTCGGCGTAGGTGATCAGCTCGTCGTCGCGCAGGTGGTAGCGCGTCATCATGTACGAGTGCCAGTACGTGGCCCAGCCCTCGTTCATGATCTTGGTCTGTCCCTGCGGCGCGAAATAGTAGGCCTCTTCGCGGATGATGCTCAGGATGTCGGCCTGCCAGTCTTCCAGCGGCGCGTAGTGCAGCAGAAAGCCCAGCACGTCGCGCAGCGGCACCGGCGGAAAAGACGAGCGCGACACTTCGAGCCGCTCGAGCTCGGCCTCGCGTTCGGCCTGCAGGCGCTCGGGCGGGTTGATGTAGCGCTCCATGTAGGGCTTGGCCTGGAAGCGCACGATGTTCTGCTCGGCCTCGCTGCGCAGCAGCTCGGGCCGGGGCTGGCGGTCTTTGCGCGGCGCGGGCTGCCGCCGCATGAAGGGCGCATACGGGTCGATCAGGTTTTCCAGCGACAGGCAGACGTCGATGAACTGCTCGACGGTCTCGTAGCCGTGGCGTTCGATATGTCGCCAGACCCGCGTGGCGTGGTTGGCCATCTGGTCCATCATCTTGCGGTTGGTCTTGCTGAACCAGATGTTGTTCTTGAAAAAGTCGCAGTGGGCATACACGTGGGCCATGACGGTCTTCTGATCGACCAGCGTGTTGTCGGTCAGCAGGTAGGCATAGCACGGGTCGTTGTTGATGACCATCTCGTAGATCTTGCCCAGCCCGTAGGAGTGCTGTTTTTTCAGCCGCTCGTACTCCATTCCGAAGCGCCAGTGCGGATAGCGCGTCGGAAAGCCGCCGTAGGCCGCAATCTGGTTCATCTGGTCGAAATCGACCATCTCGAAGATCACGTCGAAAAAGTCCAGACCCTCGGCCCGGGCGCGCTGTTCGATCACGCGGCGGGCTTCTTCCAGTTCTTTGGGGAATTCCCTGGCCACTGCCGGCTCCTTGCCTGGCGCGCGGCTTGCTTATGAGGCCGCGCGCTCCTCGCAGGATTCTATCGTCCCAACCGCCGATAATACTTGGGAACTTCTCCCGCCGCCGGACGACAGCGGCCCGCGCAACCCGCCCCCCAGAGCCCCGCAACCCGCCGCCGGACAAGACATTGCGCGGCCGGCCGCTGCCGAGAGGCTACGGCCGCTGCGCCGCCGCGCTCAGCAGCCTGGCCAGCTCCTCAGGCGTGGTCACCGGCTGGCGGCAGGCGTAGTTGCGGCAGACGTAAACCGCCGGCTGCCCGTCGACCAGCGTCTTGCCGGCCAGCAGGGGGCTGTCGAGCGCGGGCGAGTCGGCCTGCGGATCGCGCAGCATGAGCACGCGATTGGGCAGATACGTCCGGGCGATGGTGCGCAGCAGGGCGCGGGTGCGCGGATCGCGCGGCGATCCGACGACGGCCAGCTCGACCGGGCCGAGCAGGGCGAACTCAACGGCGGCGCAGAATCGTTCGCTGCTGCCGGGCGAGTCGAGGGCCGAGGCGGCCAGGCAGCGGATGGTCTGCTGAGCCATGCGGCGCAGCTCATCGTCGTCGAGAATCAGCGCCAGCCGCAGCAGGTTCATCAGTTGGACGGAGTTGCCCGAGGGCGTGGCCGCGTCGCGCACGTCCTTGCTGCGGGCGATCAGCGCCTCGTGGTCATCGGCGGTGAAGAAGTAGCCGCCGTGCTCGCGGTCGTAATAGTGCTCGGTCAGCACGCGGTTGAGCTGCCGGGCGGCTCTGAGCCAGCGCGGGTCGAAGTCGGCCTCGTACAACTCGATCAGGCCGTCGATCAGGCAGGCGTAGTCGTTCAGGAAGGCGGTCTCCAGCGTCCGGCCGGCGCGCCAGGCGCGGCGCAGCCGGCCGTCGGCGTACTGGTTTTTCAGGACGAAGTCGGCGGCCCGCCGGGCGGCCTCGAGATAGCGTGGCTCGTCCAGTACCGCCGCCGCCCGTGCCAGCGCCGAGATCATCAGGCCGTTCCACTCGACGAGGATCTTGTCGTCGCGGGCCGGAGCGGGTCGGCGGGTGCGCTGCGCCAGCAGCTTGCCGCAGGCGGCCTCGATGCGCCGGCGCAGCTCGTCGACGCTGGTGTCGTGGCGGCTGGCCAGCTCGGGCAGCGCGACCGCGACGTGCAGGATGTTCTTGCTGGCCTGCGGCTGGCGCGGGTCGCGCCAGTTGCCCTGCTCGGTGACGCCGAAGTATTCGCAGACCAGCTCGCCGTCTTCGTTTCCCAGCGCGGCGAGTATCTCGTCGCGGCGCCAGACGTAGTAGCTGCCTTCGCCCCCGGCGCTGTCGGCGTCGCGCGTGCTGTAGAAGGCCCCCTCGGGCGCCTGGAGATCGGCCAGACAATAGTCGAGCGTCCGGCGGGCGATGCGCTCGTAGCGCGGCTCGCCGAAGAACACCGCGGCGTCAAGGTAGATTCGCGCCAGCAGCGCCTGGTCGTAGAGCATCTTCTCGAAGTGCGGCACCAGCCACTCAGGATCGGTGCTGTAGCGGTGGAAGCCGCCGGCCAACTGATCGTAGATGCCGCCGCGGGCCATCTGGTCGAGGGTCAGGCGGATCAGCTCGCGCAACGTCTGGCGCAGCGCCTCGTCGCCACCGGCGCGGGCGACGGTGCGCATCATCAGCTCGAGCGTCATGGCCGGTGGAAACTTGTTGGTCTCGCCGCTGAGCAGGCCGCCGTACTGGTGGTCGAAGGCCCGCGCCAGGACCTGGACGTTGCGGTCGATATCTGCCAGGGTGACGTCGCGGGCGCCGGCCGGCGCAGCGCCCAGCGAGCGGCGGATGGCCTCGGCCAGCCGGTCGGCGTCGCCGAGCAGCACCTCGCGGTCGGTCTGCCAGAGCTGGCCGATGCGCTCGCACAGCTCCTTGAAACCCGGGCGGCCCCAGCGGCTGGTGGGCGGAAAGTAGGTGCCGGCGAAAAACGGCTTGAGATCGGGCGTGAGCCAGACGCTCATGGGCCAGCCGCCCTGGCCGCGGTTGATGATCAGCGTGGCCTGCATGTAGATCTCGTCCAGGTCGGGCCGCTCTTCGCGGTCGACCTTGATGTTGACGAAGTACTTGTTCATCACCGCGGCGATCTCGGGGTTCTCGAAGCTCTCGCGGGCCATCACGTGGCACCAGTGGCAGGCCGAGTAGCCGATGCTCAGGAATATGGGCTTGTTCTCGCGACGGGCCTTGGCGAGGGCCTCCTGACCCCACTCGTACCAGTCGACCGGATTGTGGGCGTGCTGGAGGAGATAGGGCGAGGTCGCATTGATCAGATGATTGGTGAAAGCCGGCTGACTGGTCGCTTGCATCGCTGGAGGGTCCTCGTCCGCCGCGCGGCAGGCCGGCACCAGCAGCCACCAACCGACCAGCAACCAGCGGCACGCGCTGCGTGATTTCATGTCGTGCTCCCGAACACCACCCCCGAAGGGTAAGCTATTCTATCCGCCGGCCGCCCACACGGCGCATGCCGGCCCGGCTCTTGGCCCAGGCGCGGTCGCCGGATGTCGGCCGCGTGGCTGGTGCAGAGAAGCGTGCCCATGGACGATCAGCTCGAAGCCGGCGACGGACGCTGCGCGGTGCGCCTCACCTGGCACTACCACGGCGACGACCTGTACGTCCACGTCGGCGGCGGGCAGGACCACATCGGTGCCGCGGCGCTGGCCGGGCCGGGCGACCTCGCGGCCGGCCGCGTGCTGGTGATCGAGCCGCACAAGGAGGGCGAGCTGGCGCTGACCGCGGCCCGCCGGCTGCACGCGGCCCTGGGAGTCACGGCGTGCGTAACGGCGGGCATCCATCTCGAGCAGATCACGCCAGGTGAAATCGAGACCGTGCTGGCCAACGTCGAGCAGGCGGTCGCGGCTCTGATCGCGCGGCTCGGGCCCCGGGCTCAGTCGCCGGGCGCCTGCTCGTCCGCCGGCGGCGAGGCCGGCGGCTCCTGATCCGCCTCGAGCAGCGACCGCAGCAGCCGCGCCAGCAGCACCGATATCGGAAACGCCACCAGCACCACTCCGACGCCCAGCAGGATCAGGTGGGGCTGCTGTTGCCAGGCCCGCTGGATGTCGCGCCAATAGGCGTGGCCGATCTCGGCCGCCGGCACGTTGAGCCACAGCGCCAGCAGGAAGCCCACCGCCAGCGGCGGCCCGAAGGGGATCATGCCCGTCCGTTTGAGCAACAGGCATATGGCCCAGCCCGCCAGCGCGATCGGGATCGCCAGCAGGAAACCCAGCAAGGCGATGTCCAGACCCGCCGCGGCGCCGGCCGCCGCCAGGATGTAAATGTCGCCGACGCCGAAGGCCTCGCGCCCGAACGACAGCGTGAACACGATGCGGATGATCCAGCCGGCGGCCGCGGCCACCACCGCACCGCAGACGGCGTAGGCCGCCCCGCCGACCGGCGCCAGGCCGCCGACCGGCGACCAGGCGGTCAGCTTCTGCCACGTATGGGCCGCACCGGGAACCAGCGCCACCAGTGCGAAGGCCGCCGCGCCCGCCAGCACGATGGGCAACAGCCAGGCCGCTTCGCCCAGCACCTGGCGCCGGGCCTGCGGTGCTTCGGCTTCGATGGTCGCGTGCAGGTGGTCGTCGATCTCGCGCGGCAACCCGCCGGCCAGCACCATGGCCGCAAAGAGGATCACGAAGGCCGCCGGCACCAGCCAGCGCCCAGGTGCGCCGGGCAGGTGAGCACTGTGGACGATCAGCAGGGCCAGCGTGCACAGCGTGATGACCACCAGGGCCGCCAGGCAGGCGAGCCGGCCCAGGCGGCTCGGCTCGCCACCGGTGGCGTCGGCATCGGGTGTTTCGACCGCTTCCTCCTGGGTTGCCCGGTGGCGGCGCGACCAGAGCCACAGCCACAGGCCGCTGGCGACGAAAGCCGCCAGTGTGGCGGCGGCCAGCGGACTGGAGGCCGCCGGGCCGTAGAACTCCGGCCGGGGCCACAGCGCGGCCAGCACTATGCCGGCGAACATCGCCAGGTCGGTGACGCGCGTATCGACCACGTAGAACAGCAGGTCCATCGCCGAGCAGGCCATCAGGGCGGCGGTCAGAATGAGCCAGGCCGCCAGCAGCGGCAGGTCGGCCGGCCAGCTCGGCACCAGCGGCGTGATCGTCTGGTCGCTGGCGCCCAGCACGCGGCAATGGCATACCGCCAGCAGATACCACACCAGCACGAACGCCAGGCCGGTCAGGGCCTCGATCAGCGGATACTGGACCGAGATGGCGGCCCGGCAATAGCGACAGCGACCGCCCAGGGCCACCCAGCCGATCAGCGGCAGGTTGTCCTGCCAGCGCAGCGTGGTGCGGCAATGCGGGCAGAACGACCAGGTCGGCTGCGAAATCGACAGCCCCCGCGGCAGGCGATAGACCACGACGTTGATGAAGCTGCCGACGCACAGACCCAGAAGGTACGCCAGCAGGCCGACAGCCAACGTCATCGCGCCTCTCCGGCCGGCGGTACGACCACGCCCAGCCGCTGGAGGATCGCTTCGGCGACCTGCTCGACGCTGAGGTCGACGGTGCTGACGACGTGGTCGGCGGTGGCTTCGTAGATCGGCAGGCGCTGCTGGAGGACTTCTTCGACCTCCGCCAGGCCGCCGAGGTCGGTCAGGTCAGGGCGGCGCTCGGGGCTGGTGTGGTCGGCGCAGATGCGCTGGTAGAGCACCTCCGGCGGGGCGGTCAGCCAGACGCACACGCCGGTGCCGCGCAGCAGCTTGCGGTTGCGCCGCAGCAGCACGGCCCCGCCGCCGGCGCTGATGACGCGCCCGCGGCCGGAGAGGGCCTCGGCCAGCACCTCGGCTTCGAGCTTGCGGAAGGCCCCGGCGCCCTGCCGGGCGAAGATCTCGCGGACCGGGCAGCCGGCCTGCTGTTCGACCAGCTCGTCGGTGTCCACGAACTGCCAGCCCAGCTTTTCGGCCAATCGGCGTCCCACGCTGCTCTTGCCGCAGCCGCGGTAGCCGATCAGCACGATCACGTCATCTCTGACGACGTTGCGAGCCGGGCCGCTGGTGCTCATCACAACTCCGTGTGCCGCACGCTGCCGCTGATATCGTCACTATCGAAAACCACGGCGTACAGACGCTCGTGCGACTGTCCCGGGTTGATGCAGGGCACGCCGGCGATGGTGTCCACGAACCGCCCGGTGACTTCCGGCGACTCGTGCACGTGGCCGTGCAGCGCCGCGGTCGGGCGACGCTCGGCTATGAACCGCCGCACCGCCCGCGAGCCGATCGGGTGTTCGACACCGGGCAGGCGGTCGAGCGCGCTGTCGTGCGGCGGCGCGTGGGCGATCAGGATCCACGGCCCGCTCGGCGTGGGCAGCTCGGCCAGCATCTGCTCGAGCGCCGACCGGCTGTAGAAATACTCGGCCTCGTCGACCACGCCCGGCCCGTCCGGCCCGGTGGCCCACAGCTCGGGCAGGCCGAAGTCGATCAGCTCGTCGCCGGGCAGATCGAGCCGCTCGTAGTCTTTGAGCCAGTGGGGCGTGGGCGGGGTATAGGGGAAGCCCAGCAGCGTCAGTCCACCCAGGTGCCAGGGCCGCGTCGGGTCGAGCAGCCGCAGCAGGCCGGCGTCTTCGAGGCGGCGCAGGGCGGCCTCGGTGGCCAGCCAGTCGTGGTTGCCGGTCAGGCACCCCACCGCCAGTGCGGGCAGGTCGCGGCGCCAGGCGGCGATCTGCTCGGTCAGCAGCCGCTGTGCGGTAGCGGCCTGGTCGCCGGCCGGGTCGGGATCGGCCCCGTCGGCGAACATGTCACCGCCCAGTATCACCAGGTCGGGGCGCGCGTCGCGCAGCAGTCGGCCCAGCTCCTGGTAGCGGGCCGGGTCGCCGTGAAAGTCGCTGGTAAAGCAGATTCGCATAGGATTTCGGCCGCAGCCCTCTTGGCGGTGGTCGTAAGCAGTCCAAGCGGCCCGGCTGCCCAGCAGCGCCGGGAACCATCCGTGGCACGGGCCGCCCGGCGGCCCGAGTGCATTCTGATGCAGGGCCGGGAGGTTGTCGAGTGCCAGGCGCGTTTGTCGGCCTGCGGGGCCGACGTATACTACTGGCCCGCTTGGAGGTTACGAGCGCAGCCGGCGCCTGGCCTGAGGGTGGCAATGTACGAGATCGAGGTCACTGCCCGATTCGCAGCGATGCACCGGCTCCGGCTGCACGACGGCACGCTCGAGCCGCTGCACGACCACGACTGGCGCGTCACCGTGAGACTATGCGGCCCACGGCTGGACGAAATCGACGTGCTGGTCGATTTCGGACTGCTGCGCCGGCGCCTGGACGCAGCCCTGGCTGAGCTGCGCGACCAGAACCTGAACCGGCTGCCAGCGTTCGCGCACTGCAACCCCTCGGCCGAGAACGTGGCCCGGCATCTGGCCCGCCAACTGGACGGCGACTGGCCGGCCGGCGTGCGGCTGAGCTGCGTCGAAATCGAGGAGGAACCGGGCTGCGTGACCCGCTACATGCCCGCTTGAGCCTCCCCGACCGGGGGTAAGCTTGCAGCGCCGGGCCTTTTCGCCGACACTCAACCGGCATCGGCGGCCGCGCGGCGACGGCCGGAAACGAAGGAGGCAGCAGTCATGCGCAAGCCGGTGACGCTGATCACGGGAGCCAACGGCGAAATCGGCCACGGCCTGATAGAGTACTGCGGGACGCACGGCAGCACCGAGATAATCGCGCTGGATCTCAAGCCCATCGACGCCAAGCTGGGCGACTATTGCGTGGCCTGCATCCAGGGCGACATTCTCGACGAGAACCTGCTGCAGCGGCTGGTCAGCGAGTACGAGATCCATGCCATCTTCCACCTGGCGGCCCTGCTGAGCACGCGGGCCGAATACACGCCCGACATCGCCCACAAGGTCAACGTCAACGGCACGCTCAACCTGCTCAAGCTGGCCCACGAGCAGGCCCGCTGGCACGGAAACCCGGTCAAGTTCATCTTCCCTTCCTCGATCGCGGCCTACGGATTGCCCGATCTCGAGACCAAGCAAGGGGCAGGCCGCGTCAAGGAACACGAGTGGAACTGGCCCACCACCATGTACGGCTGCAACAAGCTCTACTGCGAGCACCTGGGACGCTATTTCACCAGGCACTTCCGGCAACTGGCCGCCGAGTGGGCCCCCAGCGGGGTGGATTTCAGGGCCATCCGCTTCCCCGGCCTGATCAGCGCCGTGACCATGCCGGCCGGCGGGACCAGCGACTATGCCCCCGAGATGATCCACGCTGCCGCCAAGGGCGAACCGTATGCCTGCTTCGTGGCCGAGAGCGCCCGCATCCCGTTCATGGCCATGCCCGACGCGATCAAGGCCCTGACACTGCTGGCCGAGGCCGATGACGAGGCCCTCACCCAGCGGGTCTACAACGTGACCGCCTTCAGCCCCACCGCCGGCGAGTTGCGGCAGCAGGTGCTGCGTTTCTTCCCCGAGGCCGAGATCACCTTCGAACCCGACCTGCCGCGCAACCGCATCGTGGACACCTGGCCGGCCGACGTCGACGACAGCCCGGCGCGGCGCGACTGGGGCTGGCAGCCGGATTACGACTTCGACAGCGCCTTCCGCGACTACCTCGTGCCGGCCATCTCCGAGTTCTATCGCAAGTAGGGAGCATCTGCCCGCCGGCGCGTGGTGCGGGCCATGGCCGACGCCGGTGCCCCCGTGCGCTTTCCGAGCGCGACACAAACCGCCGTCTACGGCGCCGCGCCGAGCTGCGTGAGCATCTGCTCGATCTCGCGTCGCTCGGCCCGACGGAGCCTGGCAGCCGCCTCGGGGGGGCGCGTGGCGTCGATGGCCAACGCTTCGCGCAGGTGCCACACGGCGCGCTGGGCCGCCGGGCGCTGGGCCGTCTGCTGCCACAGACGCTGCCAGGCCCGCGCGGCGGCGATGTGCGTGCGCGGGTTGGTGGGATAGAGCCGCAGGGCCGCCTCCCACGCCTTGGCCGCGGTCTCGATCGCTGCGGGCGTCGCCCGCCGGGCGGCCTGCAGGTCGGCCAGTTCGGCCAGCAGCCGGAGCGTCGCGAACGACCGTGGATCGCGCCGCCGCGCCTCCTCGGCCAGCTCGCTGGCCCGCTGCAGCAGCTCGTCAGCGGCCGCGTCGCGCGCCGCCAGCTCGAGCGCCGCGCCGGCCATCAGCCGCGGCAACTCCGGGTCCCAGCGGTCTACTTCCGCCCAGCCGCGCGCCTGGCCGAGCAGCGCCGCGGGGTCGGCTGGCCGGGAAGCCAGACGCGCCACGAAGGCCTGACGCACGCGCTGGCCGCGCCAGGTGGGCAGCGCGACCAGCCCGATCTGGGCGATCAGCAGCACCAGGCCGGCCATCATGGCCACAATCGCGGCCGACAACCGCGCCGCCGATCCGCTGCGGGCGACGGCGGCCCGATCCTGCTGATCACCGTCGTCGGCGGCGCCGGCGGCGGCCAGCAACGTCAGCGCGGCCAGACCGGCGGGCGTCACCAGCGAGATACCGATCAGGTTGTGCACCAGCGTCGCCACCAGACCGGCCAGGATGGCGGCCCACAGCCACAGGTGGGCGCGCCCGCGGCGGGCGAGGGCCGCCAGTACCCACCAGGTGGCCGCAAAAGCCGCCAGCCAGACGGCCACATCCTGCACCAGCCACAGCAGCGTGATCGGTGCCAGCAGATCGGGCGGCGCCGCCCACGGGACGCCCGACAGCAGGCTCGCGGTCAACCACGTCACGGCGGCCAGCAGCAGCCAGGGCCGCTTGCCGCTCACCGGCGGCCGCCGGAGCGGCTCGGGCGCCGCGGCCCGGCGCAGCAGCGCGGCCAGCGTCCCACCGGCCAGCAGCAGCCCCGCCAGCAGTCCCAGCGGTCCCAGTTCGACCAGCAGCGTGAGCCAGATGTCGTGGGGGTTCTCGACCTCTTCGGTGCTCGCGGGCGGCTTGTAGAGCATGTATGCCCAGCGGAAGTTGCCGCGTCCCAGGCCGGTGGCGGGCTGCTCGGCGACCGCCCGGACGGCCGCCTGCCAGTATTGCCAACGGAACGCCAGCGATGTCCCCGGCAACGTGCCGCGCAGCGTGCCATAACCGGCCAGGGCCCCCGCCAGGGCCAGGTAGGCACCGACGACGGCCGCCCAGGCGGCCCGCGGGCGGCGCCGGATCCAGTCGCTGGCTCGGACGGCGATGAGCAACAGCACCAGTCCGCCGCCGGCTGCCAGCATGGCTCCCAGGCTGCCCGTCAGGTACAGGCCGACCGCCGCCGGCACCGCCACCGCGGCGCCCAGCACCGCCGGGCCGGCGCTGGCGGCCGTCGGGTCGCGCAACTTGCCGATCAGTCCCGCGGTGGCGCCGGCCACCACCAGCAGCCCCAGCATGATGACCGCCGCCGCGACGTTGGGGTGCGTGAGATAGCCGTAGGCGTTGCGCGAGCGCAGCCGCCGCTCGTAGTTGACGATCTGGGGCGCGTTGGGGTCCAGTCCGCTGGCAACCAGCTCGGTCTTCTGGTGTTGCCACTCCCGGGCCACGTCGTCGAACTCGTAGGCCCGTTGAGAGATGCACTTGAGCCCGTTGGCCACGCAGCCGGCGACCAGGGCCGCCAGCAGCAGCCGGCGCAGCGGCCCGCGGTCGAGCAGCCGCGCCAGCGTAATACCGGCCCAGACCGTGATCAGCAGGTTGGCGCCGGCGTTGGCCGCCAGGCGTTTGTCGGCCGCGAAAGCAGTCGAGAGCACCGTCGCCGCCAGCAGCAGCACCGCTCCCGCACGCACGGCGCCCCAGCGGGGGCGCAGCACGCCGCCGTGCGACCAGCGTCCCAGGCCGGTGGCGACCCAGGCGAGCACTGTTACGGTCAGCAGCGCGGTGTCGAGCCAGGCGGTGGCGGCCGGCGAGGGGCCGAAGGGCGATTGCGGCACGAACGCCAGCGTCACTTCGCGGAAGGCTTCGCCGACCAGCAGGCGGCCGGCCAGCAGTCCGCCGATCAGCAGCGCCAGCCAGTCGGTCGCCCGGCCGGGCCGGGCGTGGGGTGCGCTGGGCTGGTCGGCTCTGGCGGTCATGGGGCCTTCTGGGGCGGGGTTTCGAGGATGGCGATGATCAGCAGCACCAGCACCACGCTGGCGACCACCGTGACGGTCTGGCGCAGATCGGCCCCGGGCAGCAGCGTCGCCAGCAGTCCGGTGGCGGCAGTGGCCAGGTAGATCGTCAGGACCGCCGCCCGGCGGCTCAGACCGTGCTCGACGAGTCGGTGTGAGAAGTGTCGCTGGTCACCGACCAGCGGGTTGCGCCGCTCGCGCAGCCTGATGGTGACAACGCTCACGAAGTCGTACAGCGGCACTGCCAGCACGACCAGCGGCATCGCCAGCGCGAACGGCGGCCGGCCGCTGCCGCTCTGGTAATAGCTGGTCATGATCGAGACGACCGCCAGCATGTAGCCGGTCAGCAGGCTGCCGGCGTCGCCCATGAAGATGCGGGCCGGGGGGAAGTTGTAGACCAGAAACCCCAGCAGCGCCCCCAGGAACATGCACGCCAGCCCCGGCACCAGCACCTGCCCGGCCAGGATGCCGCAGATGACCAGCAGGGCGCTGCAGATGGCGGCGACGCCGGCGCTCAGGCCGTCCATGTTGTCCAGGAAGTTGAAGGCGTTGGTGATAACGACGATCCACAGCGTGGTCAGCAGCACCGACCAGCCCACGGGCAGGAACTCGGCGATGCGCACGCCTCCCAATGCGCTGACCACCAGCCCCACGGCGACCATGACCGCCAGCTTGGGCCAGGCCCCCACCGGCCTGCGATCGTCGAAGAGGCCCAGCACGTGCAGCACCACGCCGCCGGCCAGGATCAGCAGTGTGCGCGGGGCACGCTGCCGCAGGCCGCCCAGGTACGGCTCGATCCACGGCCCGGCGATGCGCACGATCAGCTCGCCGGCTCCCAGGCTCACCAGCCCCAGGGCCACCAGCACCGGCAACCAGCCGGCCAGGAAGATGGCGCTGCCGCCGCCGTAGGGCGTGACGCGCTGGTGCGACTTGTGTCCGCCGGGGCGGTCGACGAAGTCGAGTCGGCGGGCGACGCGGGCCGCCAGCGGTGTGAGCAGCAGCGCCAGCCCCAGCCCCCCGGTGCCGCAGATGGTCAACAGTATGGCCAGCGTCCGGCCGCTCATGGGGTCGGCTCCGCCCGCAACTGCTCGCGCAGGCGCATGCGCACCTGCTCGAAGAACTGGTGGTACTCGGGCCTGGTGTAGTCGGGGTAGGTCCAGGGCCAGGTCTGCCAGCCGCCGTGCATGTAGTGCAACGTCACCTCGGCGTACGTCTGCTGGCCGATGTATATGCGGTGGCTGCGGTCCTTGGTGGTGGCCAGCACGAGTTTGCCCAGATCGACATAGCCGGGGTCGAGGTTCACCGGGCGGGGAACGTCGAGGGCCGCGCACTGCCGGGCGATGGTCTCTTCCAGGGCGTTGGTCTCGTGCTTGATGCCGGCCAGGGCGTCGGGCGGCACCAGGCGCGCGAAGCTGACGAATTGCCGCCTGAGGTTCGGCCCCATCTCGTCGCGGTAGTAGTCGGTCTGGTCGAAGGGCCAGATGTCGCTGACCAGGTCGACCGGGCCGAGGCGACGTTTGAGCATCTGCCGGGCGCGCGCCAGCAGGTCGACGTCGCCGCCCAGCAGCCCGCAGATCAGCTTGACGAATCGAGGCGCTCGCGGTCTGGCCATGGCCCAAAGTGTAGCGTCTGGCGGCCGTGAATGAAGAATGCCAGGTGACGGATTGCGGGGCACCGGGCGGAAGCGCCCGCGCCGCTCAGCGGCGCTGTTCGAGCACTTTGCGCTCGGCGGCGATCATGCACTCGACGGCCTGCTCGTCGTTTTCGACGGCCCGCAGCTCCTCGGCCAGCGGCGTGTTGTTGAAGACCAGCGCCAGGCGGGCCAGCGTGAGCAGATGCTGGCGTTCGTCGTGGCAGCAGACCATCACGAACAGGTCGGTCAGCCGCCGATCGGGACCGCCGAAAGGCACACCGTGCGGCACGCGTGCCAGGCAGATCATGGACTCGGCGGTGGCATACGGCAGCGGGCGGCGCGGATGGGGAAAGGCCAGGCCGCCGGGCAGAGCGGTGGGCGCCAGGGATTCGCGGTCCTCGAGCGCCTCGAGCAGCTCGAGGCGGTCGTAGAGCAGGCCGGTGCGCTCGGCCAGGTTGACCAGCTCGCGCAGCACGGAGGGGCGCGACTTGGCCGGGAGGCTCATATCGACCGCTTCGGTGGCCAGCAGGTCACTGATGATGGTCTCTTCGTCGCTGGTGGACATGGCCCGGTCGAGGTTGCGGATGTGCTTCTCGTCGAGGTTGTGCATCTCGCGCTGCAACCAGTCGAGCATCTGGAAGCGGTTGAAGCGCCACTCGCCGCCGATCAGCCGGCCCGGCAACACGCCCTTGTCGGCCAGACGCTTGAGCTCGCGCGCGTCCATGCCGATGTGCTTGGCCAGCTCGGCGAGTGTCATGTTGCGGTACGGCATCGCTCGTTTCCGTGCCTGCCGAAGCGATCGGGCGCTGCAACCCGACCCGGATACCATGCGCAAGTAATCCTATCGGCCGCGTGGCGCACGCCACCGCAGCCGGTCCGCAGGCCACCCGGGGGCGGCTGGTCCCCGAAGTCTGGAGACCGGACGGACCCCGGAATAACCCAGGCTCTGCAACTCGATTCAGAACCGCCCCAACGAGCGCAAGTAGTCGACCGACTGCGCAATGCGCCGGCGCACCAGCTCGGCCGTCTTCTGCTCGCCTTCGATGCCCTCGATCTCCAGCGTGCACGGCCCGGCGAAGCCGGCCGCGTCGAGCACGTCGAAGACGCCGGCAAAGTCCACTACCCCTTCGCCCAGGGCAGGGAAGTGCCAGTGGCGGTAGCCGCCGTCGGTGTCCTTGAGGTGCACCGCGGCGACCCAGGGCGCCAGGCGGCGCAGCTCGGCAACGGCATCCACGTCGTGGTTGTAAAAGTAAATATTTGCGGTATCGAAGTTTATGTGCACATTGGGGTGGTCGACGCCGCGCATGGTCTCGAGCGCAACGGTCGCGTTGGTGACCAGATCGGGGTGGGTTTCGAGCACGATCGTCACGCCGTGGGCCGCGGCCACGTCGCCGGCGCTGCGCAGGCGCTGCCAGGCCACCTCGGCCGGCACCTCGCCGCGCTGGGCCGAGACGAACATTATCGGGCACCCCAGGGCGGCAAAGGCTGGCATCTGGGCCGCAACCTGCCGGGCGATATCGTCGCGCCGGGGATCGCACTCACCGTGCAGCGTGGTGGCCGACAGACCCCAGCGGCCCAGCTCGTCGGCAACCTGCTCGATCCGCTCGGCCGGCGGCACGGGTATCTCCACCCCGCCGATGCCCAGCGACGCGATGTGCTCGAGCGCGCCTTCGGTAAACGGCTCGTAGGAGGCCACGCGACAGGCCAGCTTGATCTTGCGCTTCTCGTTCATGGCCGCTCGGCTTTCTGGGCGCAGCAGCGCGCGGCTCCTGCGGCACGCTCGGTACCCGCCGTGTCGCGTGCTCTAGTCGCGGATGACGCGATCGACCAGGTACATCACGCCGCCGGCGGTCACCACGCTGGCGCCGGCGGTGATGATCTGGGCAGCGTCAGTACACGCCGGGGTCTGGAACAGCACCGCTCCCGACAAGGCCCCGATGGCCAACATCTTTTTCCACCAGCTCGTACGCTTCATCTCTGGCCGTCCTCGATGGTGCTTGTTAGGGTCGATCCGGGCCGCCGAGCGGGCCTGGCAGGTCCGGCTGGTCGGCGGCGCTTGGTCCACTATGTCCGCTGCGTGCGGCGACGTCAACCGTCAGCCGGGGCGGCGGCGCGTCCGGCCCAGGGCGGCTCCCCCTTCGCCTGCCTCAGGCGCCGTAGTCCTGGGCCAGCTCGTCGAGCGTCTGGTCCCAGGAGCGGAAGCGGATGGCCCGGTCGTCGATCCAGACGTGGGCAATGGGCTTGCCCATGTGGATGGCGTCGTAGGTCATGCCGTGCTGGTCGAGCCAGTGCTTGGTGACGTTGTACTCGGCCCAGCCGCGGGCGGTGTAGATCACGATGGTGTGCCCGGCGGCCTTGAGCCGCGCCAGGGCCTCGCGCGCCCCGGCGATGGGCCTGGCCAATGGACGATCGAAGACGCGCTCCTCGGTCGAGATCACCCCGTCCAGGTCGACCATGATCGTGATGGGCTTGCTCATTGCGCTGCGCTCTCCTTGTAGCAACCTGCCCGGAATCATCGGCCAAAGCCCGTCGCGCGTCCACGCCTGGCGGCCGGAAGGCTATAATCGCCCCCGTCGCGCCCCGGGCGCTACTCCAGGAGGATATCCGCGACCATGATAATCACCATCGACGGCCCCGCCGGCTCGGGCAAGAGCACCGCCGCCCGCAAGCTCGCCGCCCGGCTCGGCATCCCCTACCTCGACACCGGCGCAATGTATCGTGTGGTCACGCTGGCGGCGCTCGAGCGCGGCGTCGACCTGACCGACGAGCAGGCCCTGACCGAGCTGGCCCGCACCGCCGACTACGACCTCGATTGCGGGCCGACGCACGTGCGCGTCACGCTCGACGGCCGCGACGTCACCGAGGAGATCCGCTCGATGCGCGTCAACGAGTGCACGCGCTTCGTGGCCGGTTGCCCCGGCGTGCGGCGGGTGCTGGTCGAAAAGCAGCGCGAGCTGGGCCGGAAACTGGGTTCGATGGTCACCGAGGGCCGCGACCAGGGCAGCGTGGCCTTTCCCCACGCGGACCTCAAGTTCTTCATGGACGCCGACATTCGCAGGCGGGCCGAGCGCCGACTGCACGAACTGCTGGCCGACGGCGAAGACGTCACCTTCGAACAGGTGCTGGCCAACCTCGAACAGCGCGACCGCACCGATGCCCAGCGCTCGGTCGGCCCGCTGAGGGTGCCCGACGGCGCCATCGTCATCGAGACCAGCAACCTGTCGATCGGCCAGGTGCTCGAACGGCTGCTCGAGGAGCTGCGCAAACGCGGCTATCCCGTGCCGCCCAGCTCGCAGGACATGGCCCCCAATACGCCATGAGGCTCTGGTATCGCATCTGCCGCATCGGGGCACAGGCCCTGTTCATCGGCCTCTTTCGGGGGCGGGTCTTCGATGCGCGGCGCGTGCCGCGGACCGGCGGCGTGCTGCTGGTCTGCAACCACCAGAGCTTCTTCGACCCCATCCTGGCCACGGTGGCCCTGCCGCGCGAGTGCCACTACATGGCCCGCGACAGCCTCTTTCGCAACAAGTGGTTCCGCAAGCTGATCGAATCGCTCAACGCCTTCCCGGTGCGGCGCGGCGCGGCCGACGTCGGCGCCATCAAGGAGACGCTGCGCCGGCTCAAACGCGGCGCCCTGGTGACCGTCTTCCCCGAGGCCACCCGAACCACCGACGGCACCGTGCGCCCCATGCAGAGCGGCGTGATCCTGATCGCCCGCAAAGCCCGCGTGCCACTGATTCCGACGCTGATTCTGGGAGCCTTCGAGGCCTGGCCGCGCCATGCCCGGCTGCCCCACCCCGCCCCCATCATCGTGGCCTACGGCCAGCCGGTGACGCCCGAGCAGTTGGCCGATCTCGACGACCAGCAGGCCATCGACCTGCTGCGCCAGCGCATCATCACCCTGATGCACGACTACCGCCGGCACCCGTTGTTGCGCGGTCGTCTGCGGCCGTTGCCGGACCAGCCGCGCACGAGCACCCGACCTCTGGTCCAGCCCGGCCCGGGCTTGGAGGGACAATGCCCACCCCGCGTGCGGCCGGGCGATTATTGACCTCGCTGGCTGGCGTTCGTAGAATCGCTCAACAGGAGCAAAGGCCTGCGAGAGATCGCAGTCCCCAGCGGCGGCGTACCCAAGTGGACTAAGGGAACGGTTTGCAAAACCGTCATTCACGGGTTCGAATCCCGTCGCCGCCTCTAGCAGAAAACCCCCGCCGGGCGCGGGGGTTTTTGCGTGCACGTCGCGGCCGGCAGCTCACCATCTCGCGACCGGGCCCTCCGGCGCGGCTCAGCCGGCCAGCTCTGCCAGCACCGCCTTGAGCAGCTTCCAGATGCGGGCCACCGACGCTACGTAAACGCGCTCGTCCGGGCTGTGGGCCCCGCGGATGTTGGGGCCGAACGAAACCGCATCCAGCCGGCCGCCGGCCCGCTCGTTGATGATCCCGCACTCCAGCCCGGCGTGGATGGCGGTAACCAGCGGCTCGCGGTCGAAGACCTGCTGATAGACGCGCCGGCAGACCGCCAGCAGCGGCGAATCGGGGTTCGGCTCCCAGCCGGGATATTCGTTGCCGCTCTCGAACCCGGCCCCCGCCAGGGCGGCGACGGCCGCGATCTGATCGCGGGCGGCGTGCAGCCAGGCTGCCGACGAGCTGCGGGCCAGCGTCTCGACCCGCACGTGCAGGCGGCCGGCGTCGGCCACGGTGCTGATCACGGCCACGTTGTTCGAGGTCTGCACCAGGTCGGTCATCCTGGGATGGACGCCCAGCACGCCGTTGGGCAGGGCCGCCAGCGTACTGAGCAGGCGGCGCGTCTCGGCCGGCCCCAGACACTCCTGCTGGCCGTCGGCGATGGTCTCCAACGCGATCTCGACCTGCGGCTCGGCCGAACGCTCGACCACCGCGGCCCGCTCGGTTTCGATCGCGGCCCGCAGCGCCGGCACGGCGTCCGCGGGTACGGCCACCACGGCACTCGCCTCGCGCGGGATGACGTTGCGTTTGCTGCCGCCGGCCATCTCGCGCAGGCGCAGTCCGTCGCCGCCGGCCAGCAGCACACG
>CAZRSM010000207.1:0-2986 GCA_964602755.1 uncultured Planctomycetales bacterium | reverse complement strand
GCCCCCGGCGCCGCCCGGTCCGCCCGGCGGCGGCTACCAGCCGCTGCCCGAGCCGGGTTCGCTGGTGCTGCTGGCAGTCGGCGGCGCGCTGATGCTGCGAAGACGCAGGCAGGGCAGGTAGGCCGGAGCCGAGCGGCTGTTGGCGGATCCCGTGGAGGCCGTGGCGTTCCGCGGCGCGGCTGCTCGTGGGCGCCGCTCGCGGGGGTGTAATGGGCGCAGGCCCAGGGGCGGCCGCCGGCGTCGCGACCCTGACAGCACCAACTGCGTGCTGACATTCGGCTGCCGAATCTGAGAGACGATCGGACGGGCCGGCTCATCGCAATGATGGGCCGGCCCGGCTTCGCGCGCGGCTGACTCCCGCAGCAAGCATGTTGTGTCTTCGCGGCCGCGCGGGAGGTGCGGGGCACGGCCGTGTCGGCCGAGGTTGCCATTGGGCTCATCCCGCGGGCGGCCGGCACGGCCGTTCCGCGCTGTGAGGGCTGCACTCGCCGGTGGGCTGGCCCGCTGACGCGGGCGGCGGTACAACTGCTGCAAAGGCCGGCCGGTCCTGGCGCCACCTGGCTGTGAATGACGTGGCACGAAGCTGGCGCGTATCTCCACAGCCCGCCGTCGAGTCGGCCGGCTCGGCGGAGCTGCCCGCGCGGAACTGCGCGATATCGAAAGCGGGTGGAGCGCATGCGAACCACGGCAACAGCGAGCGTGTGTGGACGGATGGGTCTGGGGGCGCGGATCGCGGTCGCGGGCTGGCTGGCAGTGGCGCTGCTGGCCGGCTGTCGGCCGACGCCGCGCGAGCAGCCGCCGCGGGCGGTCGATCCGATGGTCGCCACGGGCACCTTGCGGCCGGCGCCGGAGGACTACGCCCGGCGGCGGGTGGGGACGGCGGAGTATCCGCTGCCGCCGTACGCCAAGTTCCTTGCAAATGTGCGCATCTGCCTGAACCCGGGGCACGGCGGCGATGCGCAGCGGCGGGGGTTCAAGCGCGGTCCCACCGGCGTCCGCGAGGCCGAGATGAACCTGCGCGTGGCCCGGTACTTGCGCGAGTTCCTGGTGGCTGCCGGGGCCGAGGTGCTGCTGACGCGCGAGGCCGACGTGGAGTTGTCGTACGAGCAGCGGGCGGCGATCGCCAACGAGTGGCCGGCGGACCTGTTCGTATCACTGCACCACAACGCGATCGACAACAAGCCGCAGGTCAACTACACGACGGTCTGGTATCACGCCGACGTGGACTACCGGCCGTCGAACCTCGATCTGGCGCGTTACCTTTGCGAGGGGCTGTATGACGCTCTGGCGCTCGAGCAGATCACCGACGTGCCGCTCAAGAGCGATCAGTTGATGTACGCCGACGGCTTCGCGGTCCTGCGGCATGCGCGCGTGACGGCGGCGCTGTGCGAGTCGTCGTTCTACACCAACCCCGACGAGGAGCAGCGCCTGCGCGAGCCGCGGTACAACCTGCGCGAGGCGTACGGGCTGTTTCTGGGGCTGGCCAGGTACGCCGCCGCCGGGCTGCCGCGGGCACGGCTGGTCGAGCCGGCCGACGGGGTGGTGCGGCGGGGCGCTGCCGGGGCGCTGGTGTTCGAGCTGGACGACGGGCTGCGGAGTCGCAAAGCGTGGGGCCACGAGCGGCAGATGATACTGACGGATTCGCTGAGCGTGCGGCTCGACGGGCGGGCGCTGCCGTTCGTGTTCGACGATGACGGGGTGCGGTATACGCTGCGGATCGCGCTGCCGGACGACCTGGCGGCCGGCCGGCACGAGCTGCGGCTGCATTTCGAGAACATGATGAAGAACTCGCTGCTCGAACCACGTTACGTGTTCGAGGCGAGGTAGCCGGCCGACCGCTCGCGAAACCGGTTCTTTCGAAGGTCCCCGCGACGATGCTGCGGCCGACACATGGCACACTTATTGAAGCGCCTGCCCTGGCGGCCGTGGGGCTGGCGGCAGCCGTCCATGCGCCGGCCGGGGAGCCGCGATTCCTGCGTGGGCAGCACTCGCGCATGTCCGCCGCGGTCACTCGAAGGCCACGTTTACGCTGTTACCGCGACGCGCGAACGAGCGCCGGGCGGTGTCTTTGTCGAACGACTCCCGCAATACCACCATCCAGGTGCGCATAGACTGGTGGCGCACGTTCGCCCTGAAGGCGCCCAGCCGCTGACAGGCGGGGCTGATCGGGCGGGGAAGCGCCGCCGAGCGACGGGTGGGCGGGTGGCATGTCCAAGCGGCAGCGCGGGCATGGTCTGGTGTCTGAGCGGGCTTCCCCCTGCCGGGGCCAGCGTCGCGTTCCGAGTCGGTCGGCAGCACGGCAGCGGGTATCATTTGTCGGCGGGTGACAGCTGCGCGGCTCTGTTGGCGGGTTGCACGTCCGGGATGCGTGGAGCACAGCTGGTTGATTTCGATCTGCGCCCGGTGCACGACATCGGACTATCATCAGGCAGTGTACCCGAACCAGAACAACCTTCCGGCCAACGACTGGGTCTACGATTACGACCCGATCGGCAACCGGACGGACGTGACGCCCGGCACGTCGGCGACGGTCTACTACTGTGCCAACCAGCTCAACCAGTACACCTTCACCGACGATGCGGCCGGCACCTGTCCCAACCCGCCGACGCCGACCGAGACCTTCGGATATGACGCCGACGGGAACCTGACCTCCGACAGCGGCAGCGGCGGCTCGCCGGCGATGACCTACGAGTATGACGCCGAGAACCGGCTTATCGCGGTCTACCCGACCAACCCGACCAGCGGCGACAAGAAGGTCGTCTTCACCTGCGACTACCAGCACCGCCGGGTGGAGAAGCAGGTCTTCGTCCACAACGGCAGCGGCTGGCCGGCGCAGCCGAGCACCCGAACGCGCTTCCTGTGGGACGGCTGGCTGATGCTGCTCGAGCTCGACGGGCTGAGCAGCAACGCCGTCCTGCGCAGGTACACCTGGGGCCTGGACCTGGCCGGGCAAAGGGGAGCATCGGCCTCGGGCCGGTCCGGCCTG
>CAZRSM010000206.1:0-16528 GCA_964602755.1 uncultured Planctomycetales bacterium | reverse complement strand
CACGCGCGTGCGGCCGATGGGCGAGCCGGCCGGCGAAGGGCTGACGCCGGAAGCCGCCGGCGAAATGGGCCTGCGTCCCGGTACGCCCGTGGCGGTGGCCATCATCGATGCCCACGCCGGCGGGCTGGGCGTGCTGGGGGCCATCGTCGACGACGAGAAGCCCACGCCCGAGGCGCTCGAGACCCGCCTGGCGCTCATCGGCGGCACTTCGAGCTGCCACATGGCCGTCTCGCGCCAGCCGCGCTTCGTGCCCGGCGTGTGGGGACCGTACTTCTCGGCCATGATCCCCGGCATGTGGCTGACCGAGGGCGGCCAGTCGGCCACCGGCGCCCTGGTCGACCACGTGATCTCCAGCCACCCCGCCGCGGCCGAGCTGCGCAGGATGGCCCGCAAGGAAGGCCGGACCGTGTATCAGTTGCTCAACGAGCAGCTCGAACGACTCGCCGGCCGCGAGCCGTTCTGCGCCGGCCTCACCCGCGACCTGCACGTGCTGCCCTACTTCCACGGCAACCGCTCGCCGCGGGCCGACGCCACGCTGCGCGGCGTCGTGGCGGGCCTGAGCCTCGATCAGTCGCTCGACGACCTGGCCCGGCTCTATCTGGCCACCATCCAGGCGGTGGCCTACGGAACGCGCCACATCATCGAAGCCCTCAACGAACAGGGCTTTGCCATCAGGCGCATCTTCGCCTGCGGCGGCGGCACCAGGAACCCGGTCTTTCTGCGCGAACACGCCGACATCACCGGCTGCGAGATCGTCCTGCCGGCCGAGCCGGAAGCCGTACTGCTCGGCTCGGCGGTGCTGGGCGCGGTGGCGGCGGGCGATTTCAAGACCGTGCTGGGCGCCATGGCCGCCATGAACGGCGCCGGGCGGCGCATCGCTCCTGCCGGCGGCCCGGTGGCCGAGTATCACCAGCGCAAGTACCGGGTCTTCCACCGCATGTACGACGATTTCCTGGCCTACCGCCAACTCATGAGCACATAGGGCGGGCACTGCCCACCAGCATGCCGTACCGGCGCACGTGCCGGGCAACTCCCCTCCCTGGCAGGGAGGGGCCCGGGGGAGGGTCGAGCCGACGAACGCAAAGTGATAAGTGCAAAGTGATAAACGGCTGTGATGTGAAGGCGGCACGGCCATCCGCCGGCGGTCCGTGTCCGCCGGCTTCGACCCCCCTGTGGTCCCCCCTGGAAGGGGGGACGGTTGGCTGCGGTGCCGCGCTGGATTCTGCGCGCCCGGTTCGGCTGCGGTGTCGCAGCGTTCGCGCGAGCGCCGGCCGCTGGTCCGCGCTGCCGGCGCCTTTCGTCGCCGGGCGTTTATTCATAAGATCATGGGATATTCCAGTCGCTGAGGCGGCCGGGCGTCGCGGCGGACTCGCCGGCGTCGGGCCGCGACGGATTCGAGGTTGGCCGCAGTGCTCAAGTTCTGCTGTTATTCGAAGGAACACCAGTGTGCGTCGGCCGAGCGGCGCGGGGCCTACCTGCTCGGTGCGGGCGGCATACCGGTGCGCGGCGAGGTCCAGGTCGACGGCCACGTGATCACCTGCGAGTCACGTTCGCAGGAGGCCCTGGCCCTCTCGGTGCTGTGGCCCATCGAGGGCATCGGCGAGGTCCAGTTGCAGACCACCCGCCTGCCGCCCCACGATGAGCCTTACAACCTGCACATCGAGCTGCTGCGCCACCGGCTGATGAGCATCTCGGCCAAGCTCGAAGAGTGGGGCCTCTACGATTTCCCCGGCCTCGAGGAGATCCTGGGACGTATCGAGGAGGCCCGGCGGCTGTTCATCGAAGCCCTGCAGGCCCAGGAAGACGGGCCGGCGGCGGCGCGCCTGGCCGATCAGGCCCTTACGCTGGCCGTGACCGCCAGTGAAGAGCTGTGCCACTTCCACGCCACCATCTTCCTTGATCGCCGGCGCCAGAGCGGCAACCTGCGCGGCAAGCACCTGGGCGTGGGGCTGTGGGCCGGCACGCCCGCCAAGGTCATCGAGGCCCGCATCAGGGATGTCTTCGACTTCGTCCGCGTGCCGTTCGTGTGGCGCGAGGTGCAGCCCGGCGAACGCAAGTTCCTGTTCGACGAGGCCGACGGGTGGATCCAGACGGCCGCCCGCTGCGGGCTGGACGTGTGGGGCGGGCCGCTGCTGAACTTCGGGGTGCAGTTCGTGCCCGACTGGATCCACCGCTGGGAAAGCGACTACGAGACCATCGTCAGCTTCGCGCGCGAACATGTGCGCCAGACGGTCGAACGCTATGCCGGCCGCGTCGACCACTGGGTGGCGGTCAGCGGCCTGCACGCCGACGGGGTGTTCCCGTTCAGCTTCGAGCAGATCATCGACCTGACGCGCATGGCGGTCACGACCATCCGCCGGGCCGCCGCCGGCGCGCACATCGTGCTCGACATCACGCAACCGTGGGGCGAGTACCACGCCCGCAACCCGCGCACCGTGCCGCCGCTGCTGTACGCCGAGATGGCCGCCCAGGCCGGCATACCGTTCGACGCCTTCGGCGTGCAGCTCGTCTTCGGGCTCGACAGCGACGGCTATCGGCTGCGGGACATGTTGCAGATCAGCGCGCTGATCGACCGCCTGGCCATCCACGGCAAGCAGGTGCACGTGACCGCAGTGGCCGTACCGTCCGACGGAGCCGACGCGGCCCTGGCCAAAGGGCGCTGGAGTGAGGACTTCCAGGCCGAGTGGCTGGCGCGGTTCTGCGAAATGGCCCTCTCCAAGCCCTACGTCGAGAGCGTCTGCCTGCACACGCTCACCGACCGCCATTGCACCATCGTGCCCGCCGGCGGCGTGCTGCGCAAGGACTTCTCGCCCAAGCCGGTGGTCGAAAGACTCGGCAAACTGCTGGCCGAACTCAAGAGCAGCCAGCCGGGAGGCTGAGGGACGAAGGGACGCAGGGACGAAGGGACGTAGGGACGTAGGGACGTAGGGACAGGCGTCCGGGGCGCTTCTTGGGGTGCCCCGTTGGCATTCTTGACGGTTCTCCTGGTGTCCTTGGGGGTTGGGCGGCACGGTCGTGTCGGCCGTGGGTAAGGATTGACAGCGGCGCGCGGGCCGCGGAACTCCCCTCCCTCGCAGGGAGGGGCGGGGGGAGGGTCGAGGCAACGGATGCAAAAGGGCGGGCGTCGTGCGCCGCAGGTGCCCCGGCTATCCGCCAGCGATGCATGTTCGCTGGCTTTGACCCCCCTGTGGTCCCCCCTGGAAGGGGGGACAGTTGGGGGGACGCAGGGACAGGCGTCCGGGGCGCCTTTGTTGGCGTCCTTGGTGGTCTCTGGCGAACATTGACGCGTCGTGTTCGTGGTGGGCGGTGCCCACCCTGCGGGTTGGCGTCTTGGCGGTCACGGGATGAGCGGTTCGCGGGCATCTGACAATCCCGGTCACGTTTGCGGCGCCGTGGCGCTGGTAGCCTTGCTGCTGCTGGTCGGCGGCCGGGGCTTTCTGAGCCGCGACGCCGAGCCGGCCCGGCCGCGGCCGGGATGGCGCATCGAACCCAACACCGCCAGCGCCGCCGAGCTGCGGCTCCTGCCGCGTATCGGGCCGGCGCTGGCCGAGGCGATCGTGAGTTACCGTCGTGAGGTTGCGCCGCCAGCGTTTCGCGCGCCGGACGATCTGGCCCGCGTACGCGGCATCGGGCCGCGCACGGTGCAGCGCATCGCGCCGCTGCTGCGTTTCGATCCGCCGCGACGGGCGGCAGACGGGAGGCAAGATCCATGACCGACAAACCGGTACCGGTAGTTTGCGAGCCGATCTTCAAGGCCAAGCCGTGGGGCGGGCGCGAGCTGGAGCGTCTGTTCGGCAAAGCGCTGCCGCCCGAGCAGCCGATCGGCGAGTCGTGGGAACTCAGCGGCCTGCCCGACAACGAATCGCGCGTCGCCCGCGGCCCGCTGGCCGGCGTGGGCCTGGGCACGCTGGTCGAGCGCTGGGGCAGCGGCCTGCTGGGCGGCGCCGCGCTGGTCGACGGCCGCTTCCCGCTGCTGATCAAGTTCCTCGATGCCCGCGAGAAGCTCAGCGTGCAGGTTCACCCCCGGGCGCCGGGCGAGCCTGGGGCTCCCGAACCGCCCGGCATCAAGCACGAAGCCTGGTACGTGGTGGCCGCCGAGCCGGGCGCCGGCCTGTACATCGGCCTGCAACCCGGCGTCGGGCCGAAGGACATCCGCGCCGCCGGCCCCACGGCGGCCCTGGCCGAGCTGCACCGTTTCCGGCCGGTCAAGCCCGGCGACTGCTTCTACCTGCCCAGCGGCACGCCGCACGCGCTGGGGGCCGGCATCGTGGTGGCCGAGATCCAGACGCCGTCGGACGTCACGTATCGGCTCTACGACTGGGACCGCGTGGGGCTGGACGGCCGCCCGCGCGAGCTGCACTTCGAGCAGGCGCTGGAGAACATCTACTACGACGTGCCCGAGGAGCAGATCGTTCAGCCGCGCAGCCATCAGGCCGACGTGTTCGCCACGGTCACCAGCCTGGTGCGTTGCCGGCGTTTCATGATCGACAAGCTGCGGCTGGTCGAGGGGGTCAACCGCGAGCTGCCGCACGCCGAAATGGTCATCTGGATGATTCTGGCCGGCCACGGGCGGCTGACCCGCGGCGACTACGAGTGCCCGTTCAAACCCGGCGACACGGTGCTGATTCCGGCCGACATGGAGGGCGTGCGGGTCGAGACCGCGGCGGTGTGCGAACTGCTGGAAGTCAAGATACCGATCGTCTCCGGCCGGCAGATGCGAGCCGCCAGTTGCCAGGGCTGATGAATCCGCCGCGTTGCCTGCTGCTGATCCGCCACGGGCTGCCGGCCTACCGGCCTGGTCGCACGACCGACGAGCCGCCGGGCCCGCCGCTCTCGCACGTCGGTCGGGTTCAGGTCGAGCAGGCCGTGGGGCTGGTGGAGCGGCTGGCGCCGCAGGCCGTTTACAGCTCGCCGCTGGCGCGGGCCGAGCAGAGCGCCCGCATCGTCGCCGCGCCGCTGGGACTTGACGTGCAGATCGACAGCGAGCTGCGCGAGTGGCACCGCAGCGAGCATCTGTACCAGGTCAACCAGCGCAGCGCGCGGTGGCTGGCCGGTTGGCTGCGCTCGGGCCAGCAGCGGGCCGTGGTGGTCGGTCACGCCTCGCCGCTGCTGGCCGTCATCCGCAGCGCGCTGTACCTGCCGCACGCGCCGTGGTGGCACGGCAACGATCCGCGCCGGCTGGTGCAGGACACGGCGGACCTGTTCGAGTTCTCGATGGGGGCGGTTTTCGAGCTGGTTTTCGAGGGCCAGCGCGTGACGGCGCGCCGTCGTCAGCATCCTGAGCCGCGCATCCTCCACGCCATGCCGGGTGCCCCGCCGCTGGAGCGGCTGGCGCGCCGCGCGGGCGTCGAGAACCGCGAGCTGACGCGGCCGTTTTTTGCGGCGCTGGTCGGTTGCGGTCGTGCGTGAAGACGAATCGCGATCGCGAGCACCGCCGAGAGCACAAGGACGCCAGGACACCGGGGAGAAGGAGCCCGTTACCCTCCACCGGCGCCAGTGGCACACGCGGGCGCCTGGCTGCCGCAGTGCTTGGAGCGCCGCGCTGGCGCGATCCCTCAATCCGCCGCGCCCAGCGGGCTGGTCGTGATCTGCATGGTGACGTTGCTCAGCTCGATCGCCGCTTCGACGTCCAGCGGCTCGGCGGCGGGCCGGCCGGGCAGGGCCGCCTCGACGCGTCCGGCCAGGAAGACGTCGTAGACCCCTCCGGGTGCCACCTCGGCCGCGAACGTGACCGTCAGCCGGCCGCGGGCGTCGAAGTCGCCGTCTTCGGTGGTCTCGCTGATCAGCTCGTCGGTGCGGCGGATGGCGCCGCGCGCGTCGCGCACGTAGAGCCGCAGGTAGACCTTGCCGTCGGGCAGCCGCTGTTCGTCCGGGTTGATGGACAGGCGGGCGGCGTAGTCGAAGCTGGCGGCGACTTTCATCATCAGCGTCTGGTCGCCGTCGTTGCGCAGCTCGTGGCCGAGCTGGAACTCGCCCCAGGCCTGCCCGCTGGTACCGACGGCGGCGCTGGCCCGGGCGCTGCCGGCCCGGTCGGCCGCCGCGTCGGCCGTAGCCCGACCGCCCAGGCCGGGCGATTGCTGGCTGGACGACAGCGCGATCGAGAAGGTGCGTTGCGCCGGCAGCACCAGGCCGGCGGCACCGGGCGCCGGCAGCGGATTGGGGCGCGGACGCATGCGCAGTTCGCTGGCGATGTCGCCGCCGCCGCAACCCCACGCGAAAGCCAGCGTGCAGGCGGTCAGCAACAGGCGGCCGGAGCTCTGGCGAGCGGCTCTTGTGAGCATGTGATCGTCTCCTGGATACGTGGCACGCATTGAACCACGCCGCGAAGCGCCTGGCAAGCCGCCGGCCGTGCGCGGGGCGTGGTTCACTCTTCGTCGTACTCGAACGGCGGATGGGCGATCAGCATCGGGCGGCGCTGGGCGACGTTGACCAGCAGTCCCAGGGCCAGGAAGTTGGCCCACAGGCTGCTGCCGCCGAAGCTGACGAACGGCAGCGTCATGCCGGTGATGGGTGCCAGGCCGATGTTCATGCAGATGTTGAGCAGGGCCTGGGCGACGATCATCACCACCACGCCGACGGCCAGCAGACGTCCGAAGGGGTCGTTGGTGACGGTGGCCACTTCCAGGCCGCAGACGATGATGACGATATAGCAGCCGATCACCAGCAGGCAGCCGGCCAGGCCCCACTGGTTGCCGATCACCGCAAAGATGAAGTCGTTGTGCTCCTCGGGCAGCAGGCCGTAGCGCACGACCGGCCCCTGGCCATATCCCACGCCCGTCAGGCCGCCGGTGCCCAGCGCGATCAGCCCCTGGCGAAGCTGGTAGCCCGGCCCCATGTGCCAGCGCTGGTCGGCGGCTTCCTGCTTGAACAGCACGCGGATACGGTCGCGCTGGTAGGGCTTCATGCCGTAGAAGTAGAACAGCGGCATGGTGGCGCAGCCGGCCAGGATGATGGTAGCCAGATGTCGTCGCCGGGCGCCCGCCACGAACAGCATCGCCAGCAGCACCGGCAGCAGCATCAGCGTGGTACCCAGGTCGGGCTGCTTGAGGATCAGCACCATGGGCACCAGCGTCAGCATGAACGGCGGCAGCAGCCCCGGCCAGGTGCGATAGCTCTTGCGGTAGCGCAGATACCAGGCCAGCGCCAGGATCAGGGCCACCTTCATGAACTCCGATGGCTGGAGCCGCAGCGGCCCCACTTCGATCCAGCGCCGCACGTCGCGTTTGACCGGTATCAGCGGCAGGTCGACGTAGCGGTCGATGAACAGCAGCAGCAACAGCGACAGCACGAGTCCATAGACCAGGTACGAGTATTGCCCGATGCGGCGGTAGCTGGGCACGAGCGTGAGCAGCAGCAGGCCCACGCCGCTGATCAGGTAAAGCCCCTGGCGCAGCGTCAGCGGGCCGATGGCCTGCAGGCCGCGGGCCACCCAGCCCAGCTCGCGGGTGGGCGCGCCGCCGTCGACGACCACCGGCTGTTCGTGGCTGCGGTCGGTGGCATGAATCGTGGCCAGGCCGATGCTGGCCAGGATCAGCGTCGAGATGGCCAGGCTCCAGCCCAGCCGGGTCAGATTGAGCACGCGCGGGGCGGTCATGGTCTGCGATTGCGGCCCAGCCGGCCCGGCTTGTCAATAGCGGTTTGGTTCAAGATTGCGGGCGGGCCGCCACGATCAATGTTATTGTCGGGGGCCGATCGGGGATCGGGCGCGGGGCGCGCCCGCGCCGGGGGGGGGCCGGCGGGCGCGGCACAGGAGCTGCAGCGATGAAACCTCACCTCCACCTCATGCTGGCGGCGGCGCTGGCCGTCGCCCTCCCGGCGGCCCGGGCCGCCAACCGTGAAGTGCAAAGCACCTACATCAATTCCGGCCAGCCGACCATCGATGGCTCAGTCGCCTCCGGGGAGTGGGCCAATGCCGGCTCGTTGAGCTTCGACCACGGCCGGTTGCTGGTTTTCCACGATGATACCACCCTCTACCTGCTGATCGACGTGACCGACGACACGCAGGACGACCAGTTGGTCGGCGGGACGGGCGACTTCTTCTGGCTGGATTTCGACGTCGACCTCGACGGGCGGATCACCGCCAACCTGGACGTCTCCTACGCCGAGGCCACGGGGTCCGGGGCGCTGGGGATCAGCACCTACACCGCGCCGCACACGATCACCGCGCTCAAGTCCACCGGCGCCACCATGGGCCGCGGTTTCGGCGGTACCGACGCCTCGAGCACGCCCCACCGCTTCTGGGAGCTCTCCCTGCCCTTGTCGGAAATCTCGCAGGGCGCGCCGCTCAAGGTGCGCCTGGCCCTGCGGGTCTACTCGATCAACCCCGGCTTCGACGAGCGCATGCCCGCCTCGATGGGCGGTGATTTCAACGACGCCGTCGACGTGATCTTCAAGCCCGACTGCAACAACAACAACGTCGAAGACAGCGCCGACATCAGCGGCGGCACCAGCCAGGACTGCAACGGTAACGGCGTGCCCGACGAGTGCGAGAACGACACCGACGGCGACGGCATCATCGACGATTGCGACCCGACGCCGGGTTGGCTCCCGCTGTTCTCGGCCTGCGGCTGCGGCACGCCGTTCGCCACCACCTTGTGCGTAATTGGGCTGCTGTTTTTCGGCTCCGGCCGGTGGCGGAGCCGCCACCCGCGGCGACGATAGAGCGGCACTTGCGCTCGGCAACGCTCTTTCCCGTTACGGCGCGACGTCCGCGGCGGCGGTGCGTGGCTCGACCCATCGGGCGCTGAAGTTGCCGTTTCCAGACGCCCCCCGCGCTGTACAATCAGCGCTGGGCGCCGTGAGCAACGCACCTGCGGCCGGAGACCAGCCATGTCCGCCGTCCAGGCCCAGCCCGAACCACGCTTCGCGATCATCTGCTGCCGCTGCGAACGGATGGTGCTGGCGCGGCGCTCCTGGGTGGGCCGCGAGGTCGAGTGTCCCCACTGCTTCAACGCCATGGTGGTGCCCGAGGCGCCGTCCGGCGACCGGCCGGTGCGGGCCGAGCCGCCGCGGCTGGGAGCCAAGCAGTCGTTCGCGTTTGCGTGTCCCGGCTGCGGCTCGATGCTGGAGGCCCACACCGGGCTGATCGGCCTGGAGGCCACCTGTCCGACCTGTGCCGCGCGGCTCGAAGTTCCCAGCCTCCGCTGGCGCAGCGGCAAGCCCCGCCGGGCAAAGCTGCTCGAACGGCCCAGCGAGACGCCGGCTCCGGTGCACGCCTACGGGGCGGCGGGACACGACGCCCCGGAGATCGTCAATCTCGACGGCGGCGGCCAGGCGATCCGCTGTCCGGGTTGCGGCGGATTGTGTTCGATCGAGGCCGACGCGTGTCCGGCGTGCGACACGCCGTTCACGATGCAGGCGGCCGCCACCGTCGGCGGGCAGCGTCGCGAGAACCTGGCTTCGTGGTCGCTGACGCTGGGACTACTGGCGCTGCTGGCGTTTCCGTTCGTGATCCCCGGGCTGGCGGCGCTGTGGTTCGGAACCTGGAGCCTGATGACCGGCTCGAGCGGCAAACGAACGACCGTGGGTATCGCGGGCGCGGTCCTGGGAGCGATTTCGCTGTGCGGGGCGGCCGTTTTCTGGTACTGGAAACTCAAGCCGTAGGACGCCGGGGGGCGCGGGGTGGTCGGCAAAAGTTAACGAAGTTTGCAGATTATCCGTGCGCGCGCCCGACGCGGCGGTTGTGCGCGTTTCCCGGCCGCAGCCCGGCCCGCGGGAGCGAAAGCGTTTGACGGGCGCGGGCTGCAATCATAGCATCACCTGCGCACATTCGTTGCTGTTGCCGGCATTCGTGGCCGGCGGCTGGCGCCGGGAGCGGTTTCGGAGAGTGACGGCTCGCGCGCGCCGGCCAGCAGAGCAGTCAAAGCAGAGATGATCGGGGGCCCGAGGATACGTTGGATCAATGACTACTGATGCGTCGGGGGTATCGCTCGAACCGCTCGAACAGCAATTGCTCGCCTATCAACGACAGACGATGCTGGGCTCGCTGGTGGGCCTGATCGTCCACGAATACAACAACCTGATGACGCCGGTGCTGGCGCGGGCCCAGGACGCGGTGGCCCGTGACGACGTGGCCGCGATGCGCAAGGCCCTGAACGTCACCGTCAGCCAGACCGACCGCGCCCTGCGCTTCACGCGCAAGGTGCTGGAGATGGCCGAGGGTCACGAGCAGGAAGCCGAGCGTTGCCGGCTCAGCGACCTGATCGACGGGGCCCTGTCGTGCGCCGTGCGACCGTTCGAGAAAGACGGCATCGACCTGTCGGTCGACGTCGACGGTGATCTGTTCCTGCTGGCCCGTCCGCTGCTGTTCCAGCAGATGATGCTGGGGATCCTGATCAGCACCCGCGAGTCCATGAAGGGCAAGCGCGGGCGTTTGCGCATCAGCGGGCGGCGGATCGGTTGCGAGGTCCGCATCGAAGTCGAGTGTCCCGATTGCCATCTGGCCCCCGAGCTGGTCACCGACGTTATCAACCCCTTCCTGGCTTCCCGGAGTTACATTCCCCCACCCCACAAGACGCCGCTGAGCCTGTGCATGCACACCTGCCGCATCGTCGCCAAGCTGCACGGCGCCCGCGTGCGGCTCGAATGCGCCGAGACCTGCCGCACCATCATCGAGTGGCCGGCCGGCTGAGAGCCGAACCGGCCGACGGCCGACGCGCCGGGTCGGCGCCAGGCGGCCACGCGCGATATGATGGAAGCGCGTGTGCGGCCGGGCTGGCCGGCGTCGCCGGGATAGACGCATGGCTGAGGACGGAGTTCGACAAGGCGTGGTGGTGGTGGTTCGCCGCAACGGGCGACTGCTGATGATCAAGCGCGCCGCGGGCATACTGGCCGGCGGCGCCTGGTGCTTCGTGGGCGGGGGCATCGAGCCGGGCGAGAGCCAGCCGCAAGCCGTGGTGCGCGAGTTCGCCGAGGAGGTGGCCGGTCGGGTGACTCCGGTGCGGCGGATCTGGCAGTACCGCCGGCCCGACGGCAAGTTGCTGCTGCACTGGTGGTTGGCGCGACTGGAGGAGGACGAGTTGCGCCCCAACCCGGCGGAGGTTGCCGAGCTGCGCTGGTGCACGCCGGGGGAAATCGCGGCCTTGCCGAACGTGCTGGCGAGCAACCTGGAGTTCATCGAACGATTCGGAGCGGACGTGTTATCGGTACCGTTCACGCAGCCGGCCGGGCGAGGGTGGGGCCGCTCGAAAAACGGCAAATAGGCCCCCGGGGGCGGTGGCGTGGCAGCGCAATTGGTGATATCCTTTATGTGACAATGTACCTACGCCGCTGATTGGACCGAGCGCATCGAAACCCCGCTGCGACGGGCCACGGGTTGCGTACGCACACGTGCCCGCCGACTCGGCCACGGCGCCCCGTGCTTGCCGGGCGACCGGAGGTGCCGCCTGGCCGGCTGGTGTGTGCGTTCGGTCATGGTGAGCAGAACGGAGATTTGTGTGGCCAAGACGTTACGCGTCCATCATCTGGCCAAGGAACTGGGCGTCGCCAGCAAGGATATCCTCGCAAAGTGCCGCGCCGAGGGGGTTGAACTGAAGAACCACATGGCGGCGGTCTCGGCCGGCCTGGCGGAGTCCATCCGCGAGTGGTTCTCCGCCGGTGAGGACGTGACAACCGTAGAAGTCGCCTCGCCGGTCGACCTGACCAAGGTCCGCAAGAAGCCCAAGGCGGCCAAGGCCCGGCAGGCAACCGAAAGCGGCGAGGAAGGCGGTGTCGCTATCGCCACCGAGGGAGAGCAGGCGACCGAACAGGTCGCCGCAACCGCCGAGGCGCCGGCCGCCGACGCCGCCCAGGACGCCCGGGACGCGGCCGCAAGTCCTGCCCCCGCCGAGGCTCCCGCCCCGGAGGCCCAGACCGAAACCGCGGCCGCGCCGGCCGCAGAAGCACCGCAGCCGCAAGAGGCCGCGGAGGAGGCGGAAAGAGTGGCCGCAGTGGCCGAAGCACCCGAAGAGGCCCCCCCTGACCAACCAACCTCCGAGCCGGCCAGGCCGGCCGCCACCGCGGCCGCACCACCTGCGCCACCCGAGCCCGTGCGGCCCGCAGGTCCACAGGTGGTTCCCGTGCCCGCCGAGCTCAAGGGCCCGCGCGTGGTGCGCATCGAGGCTCCCGAGCCGGTACGGCCCCCGCGCCCGCGAACCAGCCGGCCGGCGGCCCGCGTGCCGCGCGTCACCGCCCCCATCGAGCCGACGCCCGTGCGCGGCCGGGGCAAGGGCAAGCGCGGCGAACCGATCACCCGCTCGCGCAGTCCGCGGCGGCGCGGCGGCTCGGCCGACATCGCGGTCGAGCGCCTCAAAGAGTGGCGTGAGCAGGACATCATCGAGCGCAAAGAGCGTCTGGCCGGCGCCACGGGCCACGGCATAAAGGCCCGTCGATCGGCCGAACGCAAACGCCGCACCGACGGTCCGGGCCAGCGCATCGCGCCGAGCAAGATCGAGATCACGGTGCCCATCAGCGTCAAGGAGTTCTCGTCGGCCACCGGCGTGCCGTTCGGCGTGCTGTTCGGCAAGCTGATGGAGCACACCGGCAACATGTACAAGATCACCGACACGCTCGACGCCGACACGGCCGAGCTGCTGGCGCTCGATTTGGGGATCACCTTGGAGATCAAGCGCGAGCAGACGGCGCTGGAGAAGCTGCAGGCCGAGTTCGAGGCGCGCGAGCGTAACAACCTGCGGCTGCGGCCGCCGGTGGTCGCCATGCTGGGCCACGTCGACCACGGCAAGACCTCGCTGCTCGACAAGATTCGCCATACGCACGTGGCCGCCAGCGAGGACGGCGGCATCACGCAGCACATCGGCGCCTACCAGGTGCGCACCGGCGACCGGGTGGTCACCTTCCTCGACACCCCCGGGCACGAGGCCTTCACCGCCATGCGCGCCCGCGGGGCGCACATGACCGACGTGGTGGTGCTGGTGGTGGCGGCCGACGACGGGGTCATGCCGCAGACCATCGAGGCCATCAACCACGCCAGGGCCGCCGAGGTGCAGATCGTGGTGGCCCTCAACAAGATCGACCTGCCCGGCGTGGACGTCAACAGGGTCTATTCGCAGCTCTCCGACCAGGGGCTGGTGCCCAGCGAATGGGGCGGCGACACCGACGTGGTCAAGACCAGCGCCGTCACCGGCCAGGGCATCGACGAACTGATCACGCACCTGCACACGCTGGCCGAACTGATGGACCTCAAGGCCGACCCCACCGTGCCGGCCTTCGCCACGGTCATCGAGGCCCGCATCCGCGAGGGCCAGGGCCCGGTGGCTCAGGTGCTGGTGCGCGAGGGCACACTCAAGGTCGGCAGCACGGTGGTCTGCGGTCCGGGATCCGGGCGCGTGCGGGCCTTGCTCGACCACCGCGGCAAGCGCGTCAAGGCCGCCGAGCCGGGCATGCCGGTCGAGCTGGTGGGTCTCGACGAGCTGCCCGGCGCCGGCGACAACCTTTATGAGGTCAAGACGCTGGCGCAGGCCAAGGAAATCGCCGAGGAGGTGCGCGAACAGCGCCGCCAGGCGACGCTCCAGCAGCGCCGCAAGCCGCAAACGCTGGAAGACCTGCTCAGCGGCACGGCCGAAGACGAAGTGCCCGAGCTGAACGTGATTCTCAAGGCCGATGTGCAGGGCTCGGTGGACGTGCTGCGAAGCTCGCTGGAGGACTTCCCGCAGGACAAGGCCCGGCTGCGCATCCTGCACGCCGCGGTGGGCGCCATAAGCGAGGCCGACGTGGAGCTGGCCCGGGCGTCCAAGGCGCTGCTGATCGGTTTCCACGTGGTGGCCGAGGAGCGTGCCAAGCAGTTGGCCGAACAATACGGCCTGGAAATCCGGCTCTACCGCGTGATCTACGAGATTCACGACGACCTGCACAAGGCCCTCGAAGGGCTGCTCGAGCCGGAGCAGAAGGAAGAATATCGCGGCAAGCTGGAAGTGCGCGAGGTCTTCAACGTCTCGCGCGTCGGCCGCATCGCCGGCTGCCTGGTGGTCGACGGCACGGTGGCGCGTTCGCACCGGTTGCGGCTGATCCGCGACGGGCGCATCGTGCAGGAGGGCCTGGCGGTGGGATCGCTGCGCCGCTTCAAGGACGACGTGCGCGAGGTGCGGGCGGGCCTGGAGTGCGGCCTGCGGATCGACGGCTACGACGACCTCAAGCCGGGCGACGTCATCGAAGCCTACGAGGTGGTCGAGGTCAGTCAGGAGCTCTAGCGGCCCGGCAGGTGGTCGGCCAAGCGGGCGGACCGCGGCCTGGCGCGGCGCCAGAATCAGCTTAGTGACCAACGATGGTGGTGGGTGTACTGAGAGTACGGTTGGGTGTGTTCGAGGCCCTCTCGCTCAAGGACAAGCGCCGGGTGGTCAAGAGCCTCAAGGACCGCCTCAGCGCCCGGCACAACGTCTCGGTGGCCGAAATCGACGACCTGGACCATCGTCAGGCGGCCACCCTGGGGGTTGCCATGGTGTCCAACGACGGGCGGTTCGTCGAAAGCGCCTTGGCGAAGATAGTCGACGAGATACGTTTGTTCGGCCGGGCCGCGCTGCTGGACTACGACATCGAACTGTGGTAGGCGCCGCGCGGCGCGCCTGCAGGCCGCAACCCGCCGGTCGGCCGCCCCCGCCCGGGCCTTGAGCCGGCCAACCAGGACTCTCGCGGACGGAGCATGATTGCCGTGTCACGAAGAACCGAACGAGTTGCCAGCGTGATTCGGACGGTTCTGGCTGAGACGATCCAGACGCGCCTGAGCGACCCGCGCATCGAGCCGCTGACGTCGATCACGCGCGTCGAGGTGGCCGGCGACCTGTCGGTCGCCAACGTCTACGTCAGCGTCATGGCTCCCGAAGCGCGCCGCAAGCTGTGCGTCGAGGCCCTGCGGCACGCCCGCGGCAAGCTGCGTTCGATCGTCGGCCGCCATCTGCACACCCGCCGCACGCCCGAGCTGGTCTTCTGGCTCGACGACTCGATCCAGCGCGGCTGCGAGCTGGTCGAGCAGTTGGACCGCCTGGCGGCGGAGATGGAAGGCGTCGATCCCGAACAGGTGGCCTTCGGACCGCCGGCCGACGAGCAGGAGGTCGAGGAGAAGCCGGCCGACGACGAACTTTCCGCCGAGCCTGATCAGCGCGTCAATGGATAGGAGGTTGCCCGCGCGATGAAAGGTGCTACCGAGTGTGCCCGTCGTTTGCAGCAGTTGATCCGTTCGCTGCGCAGCAAACTTGGCAAGCCCGGGCGGCCGCCGGCCGGCGACGCGGTCACGCAGTTGATCCTGGGCATCTTCTCCCGCGACCTGCCCGAATCGAAAGCCCGCGAGCTGCTCGACCGGCTGCGCGGCATGGTGGTCGACTACAACGAGCTGCGCGTCATTCCGCCGGCCGAGCTGATGGAAATGGTCGGCGACATCCCCGACGCACGGCGCAAGTGCGAGGACATCTCACGGGCGCTCAACAGCATCTTCGCGCGCGAGCACGACGTCTCGCTCGAACGCCTGCGCGAAATGCCCAAGAAAGACGTCGCGGCCTATCTCGAGAATATCGACGGCCTGGACCCCTACGTGCGGGCCCGCATCCGGCTCTACGGCCTGGGCCAGCACGCCATCCCGCTCGATGAGGCCATGTGGGCCTACGCCCGCAAGGCCGGCATCGTCAACGCGCGCTGTCCGCTGGAAGAGGCCCAGGCCTTTCTCGAACGCCGTATCCCTGAAGACAAGGCTCTGGAGGTCGTCGGCCTGCTGGAAAAGCAGGCCTGGGCCGAGATGGGGGCGGCGGTCCGCAAGGGCGAGGTCGAGAAGATCACCAGCGCCCCGCCCGATCGCACCACGCGCCACATGCTGCGGGCCGTGGCATCGGGCAAGGCGGTCGGCCCGCCCGAGGCCGAAAGCCGGACGCAAACCGAAGACAAGCCGGCCGAGACGCCGTCCGGCGGGGCTTCGCTGGTGGGGATCGCGGCCACGCCCGAGACCGAGCTGGTGACGCTGACCGAGCCGCCGCCGACCACGCCGCCGCCGCCACCGGTGCCGACTTCGGCCCGGCCTGCCAGGCCCGTCAAGAAGGCGGCCAGGCGTGCGACCAGGGCCGGCGCCGACGGCAAGGGTGCCAAGGCCAAGCCGGCCGCCAAGGCCAAGGCAGCCCGCAGCAGCAAGAAAAAAACGCCCGCGGCCGCCAAGAGCGAAACCGGGAAAACCACCAAACGCAAGACCGCCGGCGCAAAGGCCCAAACCGCCGCCACCAAGAAGACCACGCGCAAACGCGCCAAGTCGGCATAACGCCCGGCGAATCCCAATGTCGGCAAGTTGTCGGTCGCCACCGATGAATGGCGAGTGGCTGATAGTCGCTCCGCGCTGACAGCCCGGCCATTCGCAGGCGGCTCGCATTCGCAAGCTTCTGACCCCCCTGTGAGTCCCCTCCTGGGAAGGGGGACGGTTGGCGACGGGCGGCAAGGCACGGAGGCACCCGGGCACAAAGGTACTGAGGCAGCGGTCTTATGAGAAGAGGACGAATGGCTGCGGCAACCGGCGCGCGAGCCGCTGAACTCCCCTCCCTTCCAGGGAGGGGCTTGGGGGAGG
>CAZRSM010000205.1:0-1982 GCA_964602755.1 uncultured Planctomycetales bacterium | reverse complement strand
ATCGACACGTTCGACCCCAAACCGGAAGCCGGCTACGACTACTGCGGGCCGCTCAAGGACACCATCGAGACCAACGTCAGCGGCATTCGGCTGGGCGCATCGCTGCCCCGGCTCGCCAGACAGGCCGACAAGTTCTCGATCATTCGCAGCATGACGCACGGGGTGAACGCCCACGAGACGGCCGCTTACCTGGTGCAGACCGGTCGCCGGCAGGGGCGCGTAGTCTATCCCAGCGTGGGTGCGGTGGTTTCACTGTTCAAGGGATATGACCACGGATACAAGGGTCTGGTGCCGCCGTACGTGGTGCTGACGCAGTCGCAGGGCCGCTTCTCGGAATCGGGCTTTCTGGGGCAGCGCTACAAGCCGTTCTGCACCGGCGGCGACCCCAACCGCGACCCCTTCGCGGTCGAGGGCATCGTGGCCCAGGGCATCTCGGACAAGCGCCAGCAGCGCCGCCGCGAGTTGCTGCACGCGATCGATACGCTCGGTAAGGTGCTGGCCGGCGAGCCGCTGCTGGTGCAGATCGACCAGTGCGAGCAGCACGCCTACGACATGATGTTCGGTGACGCGCGCAAGCTGTTCGACCTGCGGCAGGAAAAGGACGAAACGCGCGAGCGCTACGGCCGCAACACGTTCGGCCAGTCGTGCCTGATGGCCCGGCGGCTGGTCGAGGCCGGCGTGCCGTATATCACCATCAACTACAAGGGCTGGGACACGCACCGCCAGCACTTCCAGATCATGCAGCGCAAGCTGCCCGAGCTGGACCAGGGCATGGCCGCCCTGCTGGAGGACCTGGCCGATCGCGGATTGCTGGAAACCACCATCGTCTGGTGGTCGGGCGAATTCGGGCGTACGCCGCGCGTGATGTGGAACCCGCCCTGGAACGGCGGCCGGGGGCACTGGGGCCGCTGCTTCAGTGCGGTGGTGGCCGGCGGGGGCTTTCGCGGCGGCCAGGTGGTCGGCAAGTCCGACAAGACCGGCGAGGAGGTCGTCGATCGGCCCGTGTCGCCGCGCGAACTGATCGCCAGCATCTACTACCAGTTGGGCATCGACCCCGACGGGCCGCTGCCCAATCCGCGCGGTCTGGAGATCAGCGTACTGCCGCCGCCCGAGAAGGACGCCCCCGGTGCCGGGCTGCTGCGGGAGATCATGACATGAGCCGGACCGCCCAGTTCGTGGCCGTTTTCGCTGCGGCGCTGGCGGCGGGCGCCGCCGTCGCCCAGATGGCCCCCCGCACGCCGCAGATCGGCTACCTGTTCCCCGCCGGCGGAAAGCGCGGCAGCACCGTCGAGGTGGTGGTCGGTGGGCAGGCGCTGCGTAACGCCACGGGTGTCTACATCTCCGGCGAGGGGCTGCACGGCGAGGTGATCAAGTTCTACCGTCCGTTGCGGGGCGTCTCGAGAGAGCAGCGCCAGGCACTGACGCAGCGGCTGGCCGAGCTGTTGCGCCAGCGCTGGGAGGAGGCCCGCGCGGCCGGCGAGGTCCAGGGTCGGCCGCCGGCGGCTTTGGGACTGCGCGGCGAGCGGCGGATGCGCATGCGCAGCGCCGACAAAGAGATGCAGGAGGTCAAGCTGCCCGAGCACCCGCTGCTGCGCGACCTCGACAAGAAAGACCTGCGCGAGCTGTTGCACCTGCGGGCGGTGTTCATGAACGCCCGCAAGTATCGCCAGCAGGCAAATCAGATCGCCGAGTCGGTCCTGGTGCGCATCGACATCGACCCCAGTACGCCGCCCGGGGACTACGAGCTGCGGCTGGTGACGCGTACGGGCCTGACCAACCCGCTGACGTTCCAGGTCTCCGGGCTGCCCGAGGTGCGCGAGCTGGAAAGCAACGACCCCGGCGGGCCGGCGCTGGTGCCCGAGCCGCCGCCGCTGGAGGTGCCGGTGCTGATCAACGGACAGATCATGCCCAGCGACGTCGATCGCTTCCGCTTCGTTGCGAAGAAGGGGCAGCGGCTGGTGATCCAGGCCCACGCCCGGCGG
>CAZRSM010000204.1:0-10402 GCA_964602755.1 uncultured Planctomycetales bacterium | reverse complement strand
TGGATCTCCTCCTTGATGGCCGGCATCTCGGCCCGCGTGCGGCGATAGACGATGTGCACGCTGCTGGCGCCCAGCCGCCTGGCGGTGCGGGCCGCGTCGAAGGCCGTGTTGCCGCCGCCGACCACGACCACGCGCTGGTTGCGACAGGAGACCTTGCCGTGCCGGGCCAGGTCGAGGAAATCGATGCCCTGCATGACGTAGCGCCGGTCGAGGTTGCCCAGGTTCAGACTGCGCAGCTCCTGCAACCCGGTGCCCACGAATACGGCATCGAACTCGTTGGTCAGCTTGACCAGCCGGGTGCGGTCGACGAACTGCCCCGTGCGGGCCTCGACCCCGTGCCGCAGGATGTAGCTGACCTCGCGGTCGAGCACGTCGCGCGGCAGGCGGTAGGTGGGGATGCCGGTGCGCATCACGCCGCCCAGCTCGTCGGCGCCTTCGAAGATGGTCACCTGGTAGCCCAGGCGGGCCAGGTGATAGGCCGCCGACAGACCGGCCGGCCCGCTGCCGACCACGGCGACGCGCTCGTCGCGGTGCGGGGAGGTCGGTTCGGGCCGGTGGCCGTGGTCGCCGACGTAGCGTTCCAGGTCGCGGATGTCGACCGCTTCGTCGTAGTGGGCGCGGTTGCAGGCTTCCATGCAGGGGGCCGGACACACGCGGCCGCAGGTGGCCGGGAAGGGGGTCGTCTCCAGCAGCGTCTCCAGCGCGCCGTCGTAGTCCTTCCTGGTGACCTGCTGGATGAAACGCTGGATGTCGTTGCCGGCCGGGCAGGCGTGGTTGCAGGGCGAGAGCGTGCGTTGCCGCCGGGGCTGGCGCGTAGCCCACGAGCCGGTACGGATGCGCGGGAAGCTGCCGACTTCGTCGTCGAACAGGCCGGCCACGCGGCCCGAGATGGGCGTCTGCTCGGGGGGTTTCGGCTCGCCCTCCAGCCGCCGGCCCTGCACGGTGTCGTAGGCCTGCCGGGCGGCGGTGATGTTCGGCCCGACGAACTGCAACTCCTCGAGGGCCGCCTCGACCGCCTCGAACGGCAGCTCGAGCAGCTTGGCGACCATGCCCAGGATGGTCGAGTTGACGATCGGCACCGCCTTGGTGCCCAGTTTGTTCTCGATCGCGATGCGCGTGGCGTCCAGCGTGGCCACGTTGCGCCCGGGAAACATCCCGGCGAAGGCTTCCGGCGGCTGCGGGCTGTTGAGCATGATCCAGCCGTCAGCCGACATGCCGGCGGCCACGCGCGGGGCGATGAGCTGGCGGTCGATGACGATCACGTGATCCGGTTCGCGGATCTGGTTGTGGTTGGTGATCTCCTCGTCGTCGATCCGCACATACGCCTGCACCGGCGCCCCGGAGCGCTCGGCGGCGTAGACCCCGAAAGCCTGGGCGTGCTTGCCACGCAGGAAGTACGCCGTGGCGATCAGCTTGGCGAGTGTCACCCCGCCCTGTCCGCCACGTCCGAAGATGGTCATTTCGATCATGAGACACCTGAGGATGAGAGCGGCACTGGTCCGCGCCGGGACACGGTCCACGCGACGTCGGTCACGTCAGCCAACCGGCGCCGTCCGTCGCGGGCCGACCACACTCGGGCGCGGGCAAGTTTCGTTCCGACGAATCGCCGCCGGGCGTACCTGCCATAACAATATGTTGACAAACGGATTGCAGCAAGATGCCTGCTCGGGACGCATGCCTGCACCCTTCCCCTTCGGGGCCGCGATCTGCGGGTTTTCACCGCCTGGCGGCGCGAATCCGCGCCGCAGCCGGGCTCCAAGTCACGCAGGTCGGGCTCATGCCCGACACAGGCACTGAGCCCCTGGCGGGCAGTGCTGCAGGTCGGGCTTGTGCCCGACACTACCGCCCGGGCTCAGAAGGCCACGCGGATTTCGCCTTTCTGCCATTCCTGCACGAGAATCTTGAACTCGCGGGCCGTCTCCGAGAGCCGCCTGAACGCCAGCACCATCGCGTCGTAGAGCTTGCCGTCGTAGAGCAACCGGCCCAGTGTGCCCTGGCCCGACTGCACGTGTGCCACGGTCTGATCCAGCCGCGTCAACAGCCCGCTGGCGGCGTCCAGCGTGTGCACCACCTTCTGCGAGACGGTCTGCACCTGCTCGTCGATCCGCGCCGCGGTCTGTCGGCCCTGGGCGATCAGCTCGCGGGCGTCCTCGGCGGCGGTCCTGACCGTGCCGGCCGCGGCCTTCAGGTCGGCCACCGCGGCCTTGCCGTCTTCCGAGATCGCGTGGAAGTTCTCGATCGAGGCCCGCAGGTGGCTCTTGGTCTGCGGATCGCCCAGCACGTCGTTGAAGTGCTTGAGGGCCGAGTCGAGCCGCGCCATGGCGCTGGCGAGGTTCCCCGGCGGACCGCCGGGGCGGTCGACCTCCGAGACGTCGCGTGGCTGCAGTACCTCGTGCAGATCGCGCAGCACCGGCGTCAGGGCGTCGGCGGCCTGACGGATCGACTCGGCGGTGGTCGTAACGTTGTCGACGATTTCCTTGGGGATTATCGACTCGACCGTCGACGTCACGCGCCCCTTGATCGTCGTCCCGCTGGCCAGCACCGGCTTGTCCGGGTCGCCGGGATAGATGTAGATCGGCGGGCGGCCCATGCCAAGGCCCGGTTCGGGGGTGGTGGCGGCGGCGCCCTCGTGCAGCGCGCGGACGGGATCGTCGAAAGCGATCACGGCGACCACGCCCTGGCCGGGGCGTTGCGGGTCGGCGAAGTCGACGCTGACCACCCGACCGACCGGCAGCCCCGCCACAGTGGCCACCGTACCCAGCCGCACGCCGGCGGCGTGAGGCAGCTTCACGTTGATCACGTAGGCGGCTCCCCTCGACCAGTAGCCCCCCTGGCCGAACATCACGATCAGGGCGGCCAGGGCTCCCAAGCCGCAGAGCATGAACAACCCGACCCAGAACGTCTTGCGTGTTTCCTGCATCGCTGCGACCTCCGCATGATCGGACCCGCGCCGTCGGCCGACCGGCCGCCATTGTGCCGGCCCGGGCGCAATACTACACTATCGGGGCTGTCAGCAAAGGAGATGCTCCGTGGCTGAGACCTACGAAGGCAAGCTCGTGCTCGTGGTCGATGACGATCCGGAGATTCTGGGCGCCATCACCACCACTCTCGAAGAAACCGGGGTCGATATCGAAACCGCCACAGACGGCAACCAGGCGGTCGAGATCGCCGAGTCGAAGAAACCAGACCTGGTCATCCTCGACATCATGTTGCCGCAGAAGAGCGGCTTTCTGGTGCTCGAACGCATCCGCAAGGGTAAACGTCGCGGCGAGAAGCCGCGCATCATCATGATCACCGGCAATCAGGGCCGCCGACACCGCCAGTACGCCGAGGCCCTCGGCGTCGACGAGTATCTCATCAAGCCGTTTCGCATGGAACGCCTGATCGAGTCGGTCGAAAAATTGCTGGCCGATTGAGGTTGCGAGAACCCGACACGCCGGCGCTGCGGCCTGCCGGTGCGCCGCACAACCGCCGTGCCCGCCGCGTGTCCAACCGTTGGCAGCCGCTCGACAGTTTCTCTGGAGATTCGCAAATGCGCAAGGTAGTCAGCATCCTGTTGATCGCTCAGTTGACCGCGACCATCGCCCTGGCCCAGCAAACGCCCCGCAAGGCGCGCCAGCCATCGGCGCAGGCCACACGGGCGGCCGGCGCGCAGGGCCGTCAGGCCCGTGTCGAAGGCCCGCCCGAGCCGATCAGGCCGCCCTCCGGTCCCATGAGGATCGAACCGTTCAGCCTGACCGAGACGCGGGTCAGGAACCTGCGCAACGCCGAGGCCCAGCCGCGCGGCTCCAACCTGCGGTTCCAGGTCCTGATTACCGGCCAGCGGCTGGGCGAAGTAGTCGGGCTGGGCAACCTGATCATCGAATACATGGCTGACGACACGGGTCAGGTGCTGGCCAGCCTCGACGACTACACCGAGCAGGAGCGTGAGGCCACCTCGCCGGTGCGTTTGTCGAAGCGCATGCTCAAGCGGGGCGTGGTGCAGCGGGTAAGCGAGGTCAAGGTACCCAGCCGCAAGGCCACCAGGCTGACCGAGGTGCGCGGCTGGGTGAACCTGGTGTACGCCACCGAGACCGAACAGATCATGATCGACAACCCGCTGCAATACCTGGGCGGTTACATCGATCACCCGCGCCTGGCCGAGCTGGGGCTCAAGATCCAGGTCGTCGAGCCCGAGGAGAGCGTCGCCAAGCGCGCCCAGCGCAAAGGTATCGCCCTGCGGTTCAGCGACAACCTCAAGCACGTGCGCAAGATCGAGTTCTTTGACGCCTGGCTCAAGCCGCTCTACCCGCGCCAGCACAACATCAATCCCGAGAACGGCGAACCCTACGTCTTCTTCGAGCCGATGGTCAGCCAGATCGATACCGATACGCAGATGCTGCTGACCATCTACCCCAAGATCGAAGAACAGAAACTCAGGTTCGAGTTCAAGGACATCGAGCTGCCGTAGGTCCGGCTTTGTCCGGCAACTGCCCCGCGCGGCTGTCTCGGGCACAGCCCGGCTCGCATACTTACCTGGAGATCCCCCAGAACGCCGCCGACCGGGCGACAATGGGCGGCCGCTCGCATCCGCCCCCCACCCAACCTCTCCCCGGAGGGGAGAGGAGCTTTGCGCCACGCGCCCTTGGCGTCTCCCCTGACGCCCTCGGCGTTTCTCATGGCGTCCCTGGCGTCTCCTTGGCGTCCCTGGCGTCTCCTTGGCGGTTTGAATTCTCGACGTCCCTGGCGTTACCCTTGGCGTCCCTGGCGTTACCGCGGAGCAGCCTGTGAGCCAGACGCAGCCCGTATCCAACCCGGCCTTGCCCGCCGACGCTCTTTCGCTCCGCCGCAACCTCGCTTATGCCCTGATCGGCAACGGCCTGCTCAACCTCTGCCGCGTGCTGGCGGTGGTCATCCTGGCCAAATACGCCTCGGCCGCCATCCAGGGCACCTACACCTACGCCAGCATCGCGCTGGCCGCCCCGGTTGTGCTGTTCTGCGGACTGGAGCTGCGGGCGGCGTACGTAGCCGACGCCGGCGGAGAATTCACGTTCGGTACCTACCGCCTGCTGCGTTACCTCGGCATGGCCGTGGCCGCCGTGGTGCTGCTGGTGGTCGGCTTGTGGATCACGCGCCACGATCCCGACCTGGCCCGCGCCCGGCTGATACTGGCGGTCTGCGCCGGGCGGGTGGTCTTCGGCCTGGCCGAGGTCTACTGGGGCGTCTACCAGCGGCGCGAACGACTCGACCTGCTGGCCTGGTCCAACGCCCTGCGCGGAGTGGTGCTGCTGGTGCCGTTCGTGGCACTGGCGGTGCTGGCACCGCGCTGCGATTCGCCGCGCGAGCTGCTCGATCTGGTCACGGCGGCCGTGCTGGCCTACGTGCTCGGCTGGGCGGTGGTCTGGCTGCTGTTCGACCGCCGCAAGGTGCGCCGCTGGGGCGGGGTGGACTTTGCGTGGGACTTTGCGGCGCTGGCGCGGCTGGCGCGTCAGACGCTGCCGCTGGGGCTGATCGTACTGCTGATCAACCTGTGCGAGACGCTGACGCAGTGGTACGTCAAGCATGCCGCCGGCGCGGCCGCCTGGAGTGAGCTGGGCTATTTCGGCGCGCTGCGCATCCTGACCCTGGGGGCGATGTTCGTGGTGGTGCAGCTCGGCACCGCCGCCGGCAATCGCCTGGCCACCTACTACCAGTCCGACCTGCCGGCTTTCAAACGCCTGGCCTGGCGGATCACGCTGGTGGCGGCCGCCATCGGTCTGCTGCTGGTGCTGGCGGCGTGGCTCTTCGGCGCTCCGCTGCTGCGCGCCATGTACACCGCGGCCTATGCCGAGCACGCCCGGGCGCTCAACATCCTGGTCGCCGGGCAGTCGGTGGCGCTGCTGGCGGCGGTCTTCGGCTTCATCACCACCCATATGCGCCGCTTCTGGATACAGGTGCCGATCCACCTGGGCGTGCTGGCGGCGACCGGCCTGGCAGGCTACGTGCTGATCGGCGCCGACGACCCCGTGCTCGGCGGTGCCTGGACCACCTTCGTGCGCAACGTCACGCAGGCGGTCCTCTACCTGGCCTGCGTGTGGTGGGGTGTGGTCGCCCGCCACCGTGCCCCGCAGACGCCGACATCGTAGGGTGGGCACTGCCGACACGAATGCGACGCGCCGCCTGCCCCTGTCGAAACAGTATTCCCCGCCGGCCCCTCGGTCGCCTTGTCAGCACCGGGGATGACCGGCGAGAATCAGCAGATGACGCCGGCGGTATGCGCAGGTCACCAGCGCAGCCGGCCCGACCGCGACGGGCAGCGCTGCGCAACGCTGCTGCCCCAACCGCGATGGAGCACCAACGATGGCCCGTGTGGTCCAGGCCGCCCTGACGTGGGCCGAAATGATCAAGCTCAGCCACTCGGTGTTCGCGTTGCCGTTCGCCGTGCTGGCCACTTTTCTGGCCGCGCGGCCGGGCTTGCCGGGCTGGGGGCAGCTCGGGCTGATCGTGCTGTGCATGGTGGCGGCCCGCAGCGCGGCGATGACGTTCAACCGCATCGTCGATCGGCGCTTTGACGCCGACAATCCGCGGACCGCCGGCCGCCCGCTGCCGGCCGGTCGCATTTCGCTTACCAGCGCGTGGGCCTTTTTCGCGCTGGCGGTGTTGCTGTTCGTGCTGGGTTGTGCGGGATTCTGGTGGTTTTTCGCCAATCCCTGGCCGCTGCGGCTGAGCGGTCCGGTGGTGGTGCTGCTGTGCTTCTACTCCTATACCAAGCGCTTCACCGCCCTGTCGCACATCGTGCTGGGGCTGGCGATCGCCTGTTCGCCGGTGGCGGCGTGGATCGCCATCGAACCGCGCACGCTGGGCGCCCCCGCCTGGCTGCTGCTGGGCAGCGTGATGCTGTGGATCGCCGGCTTCGATCTGATCTACGCCTGCCAGGACGTGGACTTCGACCGCCGGGCCGGACTGCGCAGCGTGCCGGCGCGGTTCGGAATTGCAACGGCGTTGCGTCTGGCGCGTGTGTTCCACCTGCTGACGGTGGCGGGATTGACGGGCGTCGGGCTGACGGCCGGGCTGCACGGCTACTACTATGCCGGCGTCGCGTGCGTGGCGGTACTGCTGGCTTATGAGAATGCCATCGTGCGGCCCGACGATCTGAGCCGCGTCAACCTGGCGTTCTTCACCGTCAACGGCATCGTGGGCGTGCTGCTGGGCACGCTGGGCGTGGTCGACGTCCTGATCTATCGCGGCGCGGCGCCATGACCCCCCCTGCCCGACGACGCCTGACGACCGTCGTCGTGCTGCTCATGTGGGCGGCACTCATGGCCACGTTGCTGCCCTGGGGCCTGCCCACCTCGGGCTACGATCCGCTGCTCTTCGGCGGTGATTCGCCGTGGCCGGCCCGGCGCTACCATGCCGCCGAGGCGCTCGAGGCCCGCCGCAGCCGCCTGGGCGGGGCCGACACCGACCTCGACCCGCTCTCCGCCGGCGACCGCATCGTCGAGCTGACCGCCGGCGAGGCCGACCGGGCCGCGATTCTGCTGCGCTATCGGCTCTATTCCCGGCAGCCCGACGAGATGATCACCTTCCAGGCCCTCTCCCGCATGAACCCGCGCCAGGGCGACTTCGACCCGCGGCTCTACCAGTACGGCGGCGGGTGGATCTACGTGGTCGCAGCCGGCCTGGGCGCGGCCCACGTGCTGGGAGCCGTGCAACTCTCGTCCGACCTGGCCAGCTATCTCGAATCGCCGGAAGCGTTTGCGCGTTTCTACCTGGTGGCCCGCCTGGTGGTGCTGGTGTTCGGGGCTTTCGCGCTGCTGGCGGTCAAACGGCTGGGCGAGCGCGCCGGTGGGCGCAAGGCCGGTTGGCTGGCGCTGGTGGTGCTGGCGTGCTGCCCGGCGTTCATTACCGCGGCGCTGGAGGCCAAGCCGCACCTGCCGGCGGTCTGCATGCTGCTGTGGGCGCTCAACAGCGCGCTGGAGCTTGACGCCGGGCGGCGCCGGGCGGCCTGGAAGCTGGGATTGCAGGTCGGCTACGCCTTCGGGCTGGTACTCACCGGGCTGGCCGGGCTGGCGCTCTGGCCGCTGCTGGCGAAAAAGGGACGCCTGCGGCGGCTCTTGCTGGCCGGTGCGCTTTTTTGCGGCGCGTATGCCGCCACCAACCCGTACGTGGTCCGCAACGCGCTGCTGCACCGCGAACTGCTGGCCGGCAACCTGGCGAACTCCACCGCCATGTACCGCGTGGGTGACGTCGCGCACGGGATGCTGCGCGTGGCGAGCCTGCTGGTCGAGGGAACCGGGCCGGCCGTGGTGCTGCTGGGACTGCTCGGGCTGTGGCAACTGCTGCGGCGCTGGCCGCGGCAAACGCTGCTGACGATCGCGCCCGCCGGGGCGCTGCTGGCGCTGGGCGTGCTCATCGGAGCCGGCAAGCCGGCGGAGTTCGCGCGGTTTCTGCTGCTGCCGATGGCCCTGCTGGCAATCGGCTCGGCCGCGGCGGTGCGACGGCTGGCGGCGCGGCGGCCGACAGCAGGCTGGGTACTGGCGGCGCTGCTGGTGCTGACGATGCGGACCGGCCCGTACGTGCGCAACTTCTGGATCGACGCCCGGTTCGAGAACGAATCGCGCCATCGGGCGGCGGGCTACCTCGAACAGCGCGTGCCCAAGAGCGAGCCCATCGGGCTGGCCCAGCAGCCGGCGCCCTACGCCGTGGGGCCGCTGGACTTCGCGCACCGGCGGGTGGTGCTGCTGCCGGCGCGTGAGCCGGCGGCCGACGAGCTGGCGCGTCTGCCGGGCTGGCTGGTGCTGACCGCCGACGATCGCCGGGCGTGGCGCGGGGCGTGGTGGACGCGCTATTATCGGGAGCACGCGGCTTTCGCAGCGAGCCGGTGGGAACTGAGCCGCATATCGTGGGCCAACAAGCCGGTGTATGTGCTGCGGCTGGTTGCGCAGCCGGGCAAATCCCGACCTGGATGGTCCGGCGGAGGGGCGGTTCGTGGGCTGGCGTCGGACGGAGGCCGGTGTACGGGCATGGCGCAATAGGGCGACCCCCGCGGCCGGGATCGGACTCGCGGGGGTCGTGGGAAGCTTTCACGCCGGGGTTGCCGGCGATCTGTTCTCGCTTGTCAGGCGATGACCTTGACGTTGACCGCCTTGGCGCCTTTCTGGCCGTCGGTCACCTCGAACTCGACTTTCTGGCCTTCCTTGAGGGTGCGAAAGCCATCCATGCGGATTTCGGACTGATGGACGAAGACGTCGCCGCCATCGTCAGCCTGGATGAACCCGTAGCCTTTGGTGTCATTGAACCACTTGACCGTTCCCTGTGCCATTTCAAAAAACCTCTGCACATCGGTTGTCGACCGCCGCCAGAACCTGCTGAAAACTGGTGTTTCTACGGTATCAGGCTCTTAGACAAAGACGACGATACTCACAGCATCAAGTTTCGCCGCGCTGGCTTGCTGCGTCAAGCGAAACTTCCAACATCATCATAAAAACCGCGCATTAATGAGTCGCCTCGCAGGAATCACTTGGCCCGGGCCGCATATGCACCCGGCCGCATCTGCGGCTCAGTTGAGCCACGGCACCCCCGACGTATCCACGCCCAGCACCTTGACCAGGAACGCCCAGCGGTCGGCGGCCTCCTCGATGCGCTTGCTGGTGGGCTTGCCGGCACCGTGACCGGCGCGCGTCTCGATGCGGATCAGCACCGGGTTGTCGCACGACTGGGCGGCCTGCAAGGTGGCCGCGAACTTGAAGCTGTGGCTGGGCACCACGCGGTCGTCGTGGTCGGCGGTGGTGATCAGCGTGGCCGGATAGCACGTGCCCGGGCGGATGTTGTGCAGCGGGCTGTAGGCATACACCACCTTGAACATCTCGGGATCGTCCGGGTTGCCGTAGTCGGAGACCCAGGCCCAGCCGATCGTGAACTTGTGGAAGCGCAGCATGTCCATCACGCCGACGGCCGGCAGCGCCGCACCGAACAGCTCGGGCCGCTGAGTGATGCAGGCCCCCACCAGCAGGCCGCCGTTGCTCCCGCCGCCGATGGCCAGCTTCTCGGTGCGGGTGTACTTGTTGGCGATCAGCCACTCGGCAGCGGCAACAAAGTCGTCAAAGCAGTTCTGCTTGTTCTTCAGCCGGCCGGCGTCGTGCCAGGCCTTGCCGTACTCGCCGCCGCCGCGGATGTTGGGCATGGCATACACGCCGCCCATCTCCATCCACACCAGGTTGGTGATGCTGAAGCGCGGGGTGAGCGAGATGTTGAACCCGCCGTAGCCGTAGAGGTAGGTCGGGTTGTCGCCGTCCAGCTCGAGGCCCTTCTTGTGGGTGATGAACATGGGGATGCGGGTACCGTCCTTGCTGTGGTAGAAGACCTGGCGGGTAACGTAGTCGTCGGGGTTGAAGTCCACCTTGGGGCGTTTGAAGACGGTACTCCTGCCGGTGGTCATGTCGTA
>CAZRSM010000203.1:0-12690 GCA_964602755.1 uncultured Planctomycetales bacterium | reverse complement strand
GCACGTGATTCTGCCGGCGGCGAGGCCGGCGCTGGCGACCGTGGGCGTGTTCGCGTTCATCTGGACCTGGACCGACTTCTACTGGCCCATGCTGGCCACGACCTCGACCACCATGCGCACGCTGGAAGTCGGGCTGAGCGTGTTCAAGGATTCCTACGGCAACGCCCAGTGGTCGCTCCAGATGGCCGCCGCCGTCATTACGCTGGTTCCCGTCCTGATCGTGTTTCTGGCGATGCAGCGGTTCTTCGTGCGGGGGGTGGTGCTCAGCGGGCTCAAAGAGTAGCGCCCGCACACGCCCCGGCGGGCGCGGCGGGCGGCTCCGATCCGCGGGATGCCGTTGTCGGGCGGCCGGCCGCTGCGCGCCGGCCGGCGCGTCAGCCCATGGCCACGGTGGCGTAGTGCTGGGCCATGTTCAGAATCTCGCCGAGCGTGCCGGAAACATAGTCGAGCAGCGACTGCTTGGGCAGGATGCCCAGCACGATGGCCAGGATGCCCATGGGGGCCAGGATCGCCAGCTCGCGGCCGGTGGCGTCGGGATAACCGGCGTACTCGGGCTTTTCCTTGCCCAGATAGACGCGCTGGATCAGCCACAGGATATAGCCGGCGGTCAGGATCGCGCCGGCGGCGGCCAGGATGCCGAACAGCATGTTGTAGCCCCCGGCCTGGGCCAGCACGTCGGAATCGAAGGTGCCGTAGACCGCGTAGACCTCGCCGATGAAGCCGCACAGGGCGGGCAGCCCGAGCGAGGCGAAGAAGCCCAGCGTGGCCATCGAGCCGTACTTGGGCATGGTCAGCCACAGGCCGCCGAAGCGATTGATCTCGCGGTGGTGGGCCCGCTCATAGATCACGCCGACGAGGAAGAAGCACATGGGGCTGGAAATGCCGTGGGCGATCATCTGGAACATGGCGCCCTGGAATCCGGCCTGCGTCAGGGCGGCCATGCCCAGCAGCACGTAGCCCATGTGCGAGATCGAGCTGTAGGCGACCAGTTTCTTGAAGTCGTCCTGGGCCATGGCGCACAGGGCGCCGTAGATGATGTTGATCACGCCCAGCGCACCCAGGAAGACCGCCAGATACACCGCCGCGTCGGGCAGAATGGGGTAGCAGATGCGCAGCAGGCCGTAGCCGCCCATCTTCAGCAGCACACCGGCCAGGATCATGCTGATGGGCGTGGGGGCTTCGACGTGCGCATCGGGCAACCAGGTGTGGAACGGGAAGATCGGCACCTTGATGGCGAACCCGATGAACAGCAGCAGGAACATTATGGTCGAGAACTTGAACCCCAGAAACGTGGTGGCCGGGTTGGCGAACAGGCTCTGGAGCGTGGGGTTGTTGGCCAGCTCGATCAGGTCGAAGGTGCGGACCTCGGGGCCGGGGTAGAAGTAGAACGCCAGCATGGCCACCAGCATCAGCACGCTGCCGGCCAGGGTATAGATGAAGAACTTGATGGCGGCGTACTCGCGCCGCGGCCCGCCCCATACGCCGATCAGGAAGTACATCGGCAGGAGCATCACTTCCCAGAAGATGTAGAACAGGAAGAAGTCGAGCGCCACGAAGACGCCCAGCATGCCGGTCTCCAGCAGCAGCAGCAGGACCAGATAGCCCTTGAGGCCGCGTTTGGTGTGCCAGCTCTCGAAGCTCCAACTGGCCCAGGCCGCCAGCAGCGTGATCAGGGTGGTAAGGATCACCAGCGGCATGCTCAGACCATCGATGCCGACGTGGTAGTCGACCTTGAACGATCCGCTGGTGGTCGAGATCCAGGGGATCAGTTGTTCGAAGCGGATGTCGCCGTAGCCGACGCCGCCGCCGGTCGGCCCCATGTCGCCGGAGACCCACGGCCCGATCAGCAGCAGGCTCAGACCGAAGGTGATGGCCGTGAACAGCAGCGTGGTCCGCTTGAGCAGCTCGGAGCCGCTGAGAAACAGCAGGACTACTGCGCCGATGGTCGGCGTGAAGACGATCCAGCTTAGCAGTGAACTCTCGTGCATCGCACTCTCACCCTTGAGCGTTTCAAGGTTGACCCGGGGCGCTGGTCTGCATCACTCCGGGCGGGTATCGACGCCGACTTACCCGCGGGCGTCGGCTCTTTCAGTCCTCCGGGTCGTTGACCGGGCGGCGGGCGGCGGCCTCGGGCAACACCAGAGCGCCGGCCGCCACCACGACCCACAACAGCGCCCAGGCCATGTTCCAGTCGCTCAGTATGCAGATGATCGCGCCGCTGACGCCGATGACCGCCAGCAGCACGTAGTTGCGCACGATGCCGGTGTGCAGCGTGCGGGCCACGCCGCCGAGCTTCCAGGTGACCCGGCCGGTGAGGTTGACCAGGCCGTCGACGCCCATGTTGTCGAGCACCACGCCCGAGAAGCGGGCGATGCGCTCGGTCAGGTACGCCAGGCAGTTGACCACCCCGTCGATGATCCAGGAGTCGAACAGGCGGCAGATGGTCGCCAGCGTCTTTACGCCGCGGACGAACACCAGGCCGTAGATCTCGTCGAAGTAGAATTTGTTCCAAAGCACCGTGTAGACCGGCCGCACCAGCGGCAGACGGCGCAGTTGCTCGGCCACCACGAAGCCGTTGCGGTAGACCAGCCAGGCAGCTCCCAGACCAACCACCCAGGCGGCCCCCACCCAGTACGGCATCACCATGTGATCGCTGTGTACAGCGTGGCTGTGGCCGTCGATGGCCGGCACCAGGGCGGGCAACCCGCCGGCCGGAACCGCCGCCGCCACCATGTTGCGAAACAGGAAGTAGCTGCAGAACAGCGTCATCACCGCCAGCACGATCAGCGGGCCGTACATCAGCGGCTCTTCTTTGGCATGATCGTAAATGTGCTGGTTGCGCGGTCTGCCCAGGAAGGTCAGCACGAAGCAGCGACCCATGTAGAACGGCGTGATGTAGGCCACGATGATCGGCAGCAGATACAGCCACACCGGCAGCGGGGGCACGTTGGCGTAGTGGCCGGCGTAATCGACCCCGCCGTGCTCGCCCGCACCGCCGGCGGCATGCTCGCCTTCCCCGCCGGCCGCGTGCTCGACTGTCGCCTGTGCGGCGCCGGCCTCGGGTTCGGCGGCGTGCTCATCCTGGGCTGCGGCCACGTGCGGCTCGGTGACACCGGTGTGCTCCGGCTCGTGCTGAGTGCCGGTCGTCTCGCCGTGCCACGAGAAGGCCCGGTGGTGGGCCACCACCAGGATTTCGTCCTTGCTGAAGAAGCCGCCCAGGCCGATCCTGGTCCACGGAATGCCGGCCCCCGAGATGGCCAGCACGGCCACCAGGAAGGTCAGCGCCGTCCAGGGCATCTTGCGGGCCAGGCCGCCCATGGGCCGCATGTCCTGTTCGTGGTGGCAACCGATGATGACCTGTCCCGAACCGAGGAACAGCAGGGCCTTGAAGAAGGCGTGCGTCAGCAGGTGGAACAGGGCCGCCACCCAGGCCCCGATGCCCATGGCGAAGATCATGTAGCCCAGTTGCGACAGCGTGGAGTAGGCCAGCACGCGCTTGATGTCGAGCTGCACGATGGCGATCAGGGCCGCCATGGTCAGCGTGATGCCGCCGATGACCGCGATGAACATCTGGGCCGCGGGGGTCAGCAGGGTGTAGACCCGGGCCACCAGGTAGACGCCGGCGGCCACCATCGTGGCGGCGTGGATCAGGGCCGAGACGGGCGTCGGACCTTCCATCGCGTCCGGCAACCAGACGTGCAGCGGGAACTGGGCGCTCTTGCCGATCGCGCCGCAGAACAGGCCGATGCCCATCAGCGTGGCCAGCGAAACGCCGAACAGCGACGTCTGAAACAGCGGCAAGGCCCGGGCAAACTCGGGACGGGTCACGTTGCGGGCCGCCTCGGAGAGCGCCGCCGGCGCCTGTCCGGCGTGATAGGCCGCGGCTTCGAAGACCGCCGGAGCGTGGTCGAGCGAGAAGGTGCCCAGGTAGATGAAGCACAGCGCCAGGCCGAACATGAAGCCGAAGTCGCCTACGCGGTTGACCACGAAGGCCTTGATGGCGGCGTTGGAGGCGCTTTTCTTCTCGAACCAGAAGCCGATCAGCAGGTAGCTGCACAGGCCGACCAGCTCCCAGAAGATGAACAGAAACAGCAGGCTGCGGGCGATCACCAGCCCCAGCATCGAGAAGCAGAACAGCGACAGGTAGGTAAAGAACCGCGCGAAGCGTGGCTCACCCTTCATGTAGCCGATGCTGAAGACATGGATGCAGGTGGCGCAGATGGTGACCATCACGAACATCGCGATGGTCAGCGGATCGAGGTTGACGCCGAAACCGACCTCGACCGAGCCGATGCGGGTCCACAGCACCGTGGCGTCGGCCGCCGCCCGCATCCACTCCTGTTGTTGCTGGGGGCTGCCGCTCAGCCAGGTGAACAGCGTGATCAGGGCCATCACCAGCGAAAAGGCGATGGCCGCGGTGGCCACCCAGCCGGCATAGGGTTCGCCCTGCCCGGGGACGCCGTGGTGGCCGTCGTGGTGGTCGGCCCCGCCGTGTTCTTCCAGTTCGGCCAGCAGCCTGGCGCGCCTGGCGGCCCCGAGGCGCGAGCCGCGGAAGACCAGGTAGACGAAGCTGCACAGCGGCACGAACACGCCGGCGTACAGGCACCAGATCATCAGGTTTGCGGAGGACACGGGTCTCGCCTGCCTAACCTCTCAGCGCATCGCCGTGGTCGACGTCGACCGTGGCGTGCAGGTTGTAGAAGTTCAAGAATATCGCCAGGGCGATGGCCGCCTCGGCAGCCGCCAGCACGATCACGAAGGCCGCCGCGATCTGGCCATCGAGCCCACCCGCACCGTAGCGGCCGCAGGCCACGAAGTTGATATTGGCGGCGTTGAGGATCAGCTCGGCCCCGATCAGGATTCCGATGGCGTTGCGCTTGACCGTGATGACCACCACGCCGATGCAGAACACCAGCGCCGAGAGCACCAGATAGTGTGTCAGGCCGATCGCGAGCATGGCTAGTTCTTCTCCGGTCGGGCCAGGTAGGCCGCCCCGATCATCACTGCGAGCAACAACACCGAAACCAGTTCGAAGGGCACCAGGTAGGTGGTCAGCAGCTCGCGTCCCAAAGCCTCGACGCCGCCGCTCTGCGCAGCGATCTGCTCGGCGCTGGCCTGCGGCCAGGGGCCGTCGAGGATCGCGGCCACCATGCCGGCACACAGCACCAGGGCCACCACCACCGCGATGCCGATCTCGCGTCCGCTCGGTTCGTAGCGCAGGTGGGGGTTGCGCGAGGTCAGCATCACGCCGAAGACGATCAGAATCAGCACGCCGCCGGCGTAGACGATCAACTGGATGGCGGCGACGAAGTTGGCCGCCAGCAGCAGATACAGCCCGGCGGCCGAGCCGAGCGTACCCAGCAGCCAGATGGCGCTGCGCACGATGTTGCGGCTCAGCAGGATGGCCAGCGCCGATCCGACCATCACCGCCGCGAACAGATAGAACACGACCGTCTCGAGCATCGAATCAGCCTCCCCGCAGCGGTTTGAGCACGGCCTGCGGGCCGGGCAAGGTGGCCCGCCGGGAGAAGCCGGCCCAGGCCACGCACAGCATGCCGATCGCCACCGCGATGCCCACCAGACCCAGGATCACGCTGATGACCTTGGCCAGGCCGGCGAAGGCGCTGCTCCTGTCGAGCGCCAGCTCCCAGAACACGCTGGCCAGCAGCACGAAGAGTATCAGCGGCAGCATCACCTGCACACAGGCATACAGCACCTGGTCGATGCGGATGCGCGGCAACGTCCAGCGCAGCCACATCTGCACGTAGATCAGGAACATACTCTTGGCGATGAACCAGAGGGGGCCTGAGAACAGCAGCCCGTAGAGCATCCGCCGCCCCGCGTCGTCGGCCGTGGCCAGGGAAGCCGGCGCCAGCGACACCCAGGGCGCATCCCAGCCGCCCAGGAACATGATCACCAGCACGCCGCTGACGATGAACATGGCGGCATACTCGGCGAAGAAGAACAGCGACCAGCGAAAGCCGCTGTACTCGGTGAGGAAGCCGGCCACCAGCTCGCTCTCGGCCTCGGGCAAATCGAACGGCGCCCGCTTGCACGACGCCAGCGAGGCGATGAAGTAGACGATCATGGCCACGAAGGTCCACGGGCTGTGCCAGGCCAGCCAGTTGAACCAGCCGCCCTGCTGATAGGCGGTCACGCTGCCCTCGCCGGCCAGACGCAACGAACCGGCCACCATGATGGGCACCAGCAGCGACAGTCCCAGCGGAATCTCGTAGCTGACCACCTGGCAGGCTTCACGCATGGCGCCGTACAGGCTCCACTTGTTGTAGCTGGCCCACCCGGCCATCAGCACGCCCAGCACTTCCAGCCCCAGCATCGCCAGGATGAAGAGCAACGCCACGTCGAGATTGCGAAAGACCCACGAGACCCCGAACGGCAACACGAAGAACGCCACCAGCACCGGCACAAACGTGAAATACGGCGCCAGGCGGAACAGGGCCCCGTCGGCGTTGTCGGGGATCAGGTCTTCCTTGCAGATCAGCTTCAGGCCGTCGGCCGGCGACTGGGCCCAGCCGTGCCAGCAACCGACGCGCATCGGCCCCAGCCGCGACTGCATGTGCCCCGATACCTTGCGCTCGGCCCAGATCAGGAAAACCGCCAGAACCGAGACAAAACCCAACACTCCCAGCACGCCGACGATGTCACGCACCAGCAGGCTCTGGGCCGCCCACAGCAGCCACACCGGCACGCTGGTGCCGACCGCCGCAGCGCCCTGGGAAAGCTGCTCGGTACTCAACCACTGGCCGGCGGCGGCCTGTCCTGATGCGATCAGCGCATCCTGCACCGCCACCGCCGCCTGCATCACCACCGCCACGCCCCACACCAGCAGGCACGTGACCACCACCGCCGCGATGAAGATCAGCCCGGCAAACCGGCTCACCAGCGGTGCGCACAGACGGTAGAGCGCAGTCGCCAGCGCGGCGATCGCTTTGCTCGGTCCCCGGAACTGCTTGGGTGGCCGCTCGGGCCAGGGCACGTACGTTTTCATCGTGATCCCCGTCGCAAGGAACCGCAGAGTATACGCGCCGCAGCGGCGGCGTAAAGCGGACCGCGCGGCCGGCCACCGCCCTCAGCGGGCCTCGTAACCGAAGGTGAACACGCCGCCGGGCGTCAGGCCCAGCTCCGCGCGCCCGCCCGCCGGCACGCGCTCCAGCCAGTGCCGCAGCACCTCCGAACGCCGGCCGGCCGGCGCCACCTGCGGCCAGCGCTCGACCATCCGCAGCAGTCCCGCCGCCACCAGCCCGTGGGCATCGAGCGCCAGCCGCTCGCCGCGATAGCCGGTCAGCTCGGCGATCAGCACGCGCAGCGTGTCGAGCGGTCCGGCCCCGGCCGTGTCCAGCAGGCGCGGGTCCAGCTCGCCCTCGAGCCGATAACCGCCGGCCGGCCAGCGACCGCCCAGCGTGGCCCGCAGCTTGGCCGCCACGCGGCGATCGGGCGTCACCAGCACCACCACCGCCCGGGCCTGCCCGCCTTTGCTGGTGAAGCTGCACAGTCCCAGGGCGGTACGTCGCGAGGTCTCGGCCGGCAGTTTGTCGAGGTACTGCGCCGGCGGCTGGCCGAGGGCGATGTTGCGATAGCTCCAATCGGTCTCGATGCCGCCGCAGCCCGTCAGCCCAACGAGGATCGCGCCTGCCCAGAGAGCCAGCAGGCCCCGCGTGCAGATTCCACCCATGGCATTCCGTCCTAAGCGAAGCCGACCGCGCCCACGCGCGACGATCCGCGCCGCGGCGTATCCGGCCGGCGACCGGCAGTTTGCGCCGCGCCCTGCAGCCGGCCTTTTCCGGGGAACCGATGATACCATGAACAACATAATGATGGCGGCGGCAGGGGTTGCGGTGTGTAGTCAGCCCGCCGCCGGCCGGTGCCGCATCGTACGCGCTCAAAGCAGTGCCGCCACGGGCCAGATCGCCGGAATCGCGTTCATGATCCTGCGGGCGCGGCGGCGGCTCTGAGCCGCCAGGCCCCCGACGGTCAACAACGATCACCCCCGCGGCGTCGGCCGACGCTGCGGGGGACGCGGTCGTATGAACGGGTGGCGAAGGCCAGGTCGCGCGCCGGCGCTCGACCAGCTACGGGCGACTGCAACTCAGGTGCCGACCGGCGCAGCGACCTTGGATCGGAGATACTGATCTATGTTCTTCGCGGCCACCTTGCCGTCACCCATCGCCAGGATGACCGTGGCGGCGCCGCGCATGATGTCGCCTCCGGTGAACACGCCGGGAATGCTGGTCATCAGCGTGTCGGGGTCGCACTCGATATAGCCCCACTTGTTGAGCTTGAGGCCCGGGGTGGCGTTGGGCAGCAGCGGGTTGGCACCGGCGCCCAGGGCTTCGATCACCACGTCGCACTCGATGACGAACTCGGAACCCTCGATCGGCACCGGCCGCCGGCGGCCCGAATCGTCCGGCTCGCCGAGCTCCATGCGCACGCACTCCAGCCCGCGCACCCAGCCGTCTTCGGTGCCCAGGATGCGCGTGGGGTTGCAAAGCAGGTTGAAGATGATGCCCTCTTCCTCGGCGTGGGCGATCTCCTCGTCGCGGGCGGGCATCTCGGCCCGGCTGCGGCGATAGATCAGCAGCGCTTCGTCGGCGCCAAGGCGCTTGGCGGTGCGCACCGCATCCATCGCCACGTTGCCGCCGCCGATGACCGCCACGCGCTTGCCGTGGATGATCGGCGTATCGCACTCGGGAAAGCGGTAGGCCCCCATCAGGTTGACGCGGGTGAGGTACTCGTTGGCCGAATAGACGCCCTTGAGCTGCTCGCCGGGGATGTTCATGAAGGTCGGCAACCCGGCGCCGATCGCCACGAACACCGCGTCGAAGCCCTCTTCGTTCATGAGCTGCGGGATGGTGAACGTGCGTCCGATGACCACGTTGCAGACGATCTTGACACCCATGTCGCGCAGGCGGTCGACCTCGGCGTCGATGATCTTGTTGGGCAGACGGAATTCGGGGATGCCGTAGACCAGCACGCCGCCGGGCTTGTGCAGGGCCTCGAAGATGGTCACGTCGTGGCCCATCTTGGCCAGCTCGCCGGCGCAGGTCAGCCCGGCCGGCCCGGAGCCGACGACGGCCACCTTGAAGCCGCTCGGTTCGGGGATCAGCGTCTGGACGTCGTAGTTCTCGCGGGCCCAGTCGGCCACGAAGCGCTCGAGGTGCCCCACCGCCACGGGCGTGCCCTTCTTGCCGCGGATGCAGTAGCACTCGCACTGCTCTTCCTGCGGGCAGACGCGGCCGGTGATGCCGGGCAGCGCGTTGGCGCTCAGCAGGATGTCGGCCGCCCTGGTGAGGTTGCCCTCCTCGATCTGCCCCAGAAAGCCGGGGATGTCGATGCCCACCGGACAGCCGGCCACGCACTTGGCGTCCTTGCAGTGCAGGCACCGGGCCGACTCGGTCTGGGCAGTCTCCTGCGGATAACCCAGGTTCACCTCGTTGAAGTCGTGGTTACGCTCCTGCGGATCGCGCTCCGGCATCTTCTGCCGATCGATCTGCATGCGCTCCTTGGCATTCAGCGGCATGGCCTGTTTGCTCCGTGCTCTGGGCGACCCCGACCAGGTCGCCTTTTTCCAGCCCGCGTTGTTTCCGACTCCCCCGACGCTTATGCCGTGCACTTGCACTCGTGCTGCTCGAGGCGCCCGAGCGCCTGGCGTTCCTGCTCGCGGTAGGCGCTGAGGCGGTCCCACAGCTCGTCGAAGTCGACCTGGTGACCGTCAAACTCGGGGCCGTCGACGCAGGCGAACTTCGTCTTGCCGCCCACCGTCACCCGACAGCCACCACACATGCCCGTGCCGTCGACCATGATGGGGTTGAGCGACACGATGGTCTTGATGCCCGCCGGCCGCGTCAGTTCGGCGATGGCCCGCATCATGGGCACCGGCCCGGCGCAGTAGACGGCGCCGATCGGCCGCTCGCGATTGTCCATCAGCTCCTTGAGTTTGTCGGCCACCGTACCATGGAAGCCGTAGCTGCCGTCGTCGGTGCAGGCGAAGACCTGGTCGGACACTTCGGCCAGCTCGTTCTCCAACACCACCAGCTCCTTGGTGCGCCCGCCCGTGATCGAGGTCACGTAGTTCCCGACATCCTTGAGGGCCCGGGCCAGCGGGTAGATCACCGCCGTGCCCACGCCGCCGCCGACCAGCACGGCGTGGCCGACGTTCTCGATCTCGGTGGGGTGCCCCAGCGGGCCCATGACGTCACTGATGGTGTCGCCGGCGTCTTTGGAGCACAGCTCGATGGTGGTCTTGCCGATGGCCTTGACGATCAGCTCGATGAAGCCCTCTTTGGCGTCCGAGTGCGCGATGGTCAGCGGGATGCGTTCGCCGGTCTCGCTGAGGCGGATGATGACGAACTGGCCCGGCTGGCGGTTCTTGGCCACCAGGGGGGCGTCGATGCGAAACCACTTCACATCGGACGCCAACTGCTTGGCGTCGAGAATCTTGTGCATGGCGGTCGTCCTCGAGTGTCCGAAAACGAAAGTGGCGTCCGCAGCCCCGGCAGACACCACCCATGACGGAATCGGCCATGCAAACCGCGTTCCAGTGCAAGCTGGCGCGCGGCGGGCAGCGAAGTGACGGGTTTTATCCGGAACGATGCGCGACTTTGCGCAAGGGGTGTGTCGGCTGGCGCGCGGTGCAAAAAAGAACACCGCGGCGACCGGAGGGCCGCCGCGGTGGAATGTGCTCGTTTGCAGCGAGTCTCAGAGGTTGAGACTAGTTGCAGTCGTCGCCGTACTGACCGAGCAGGATGGCCAGGTCGCCGAGGTCGACGTCGCCGTCACCACCGGCCGGCTCGAGGTCACCCATGTCGTGGGTGGCGCCCGAGGTCATGCCGTAGTTGGCCAGCAGGATGGCCAGGTCGGCCAGGTCGACGATGCAGTCACCACTGCCGTCGATGTCAGCCGTGCAGTAGTTGCCCGAGGCACCGGGGTTCGGGCAGCCAGCGCCACCGCCGTTGGCCTCACCGAACAGCTCCATGTAGAACTGGGCGAAGATGGGCGGGCCGCCGAACCAGTAGGTACCCACGAAGGTGAAGGCGGTGTTGGGGTCGTTGGGGTCGACCGGGTTGAAGGCGTCGAAGGCGTCTTCCATGCCCGCACCCTGGCCGGCCACGTTGGGATCACCGGCGATGAACGGACCGGTGACGGTACCCATGACGTTCGGGAACCAGTAGGTGTAGCTGAAGTCGGCCAGGCCGTCGGCATCCAGGTCGTTGCCGTCGAGGGGGAACGAGAAGCCGGCCGCCTCGAGGTCCACGGTCACGATCCAGCCAGCGTACCAGCCGGCGGGCAGGTTGGGATCGCCGCCGGGCAGACCGGTGACGATGAAGCCAGCCAGGCCGACGCGACCGGCGGTGTTGAAGCCGTTGTCGCTGCCGTAGAAGACGTTGACGCAGTCGATGGTCTGGGTGGTGACGCCAGTGGCATACGCGAAGGCATAGCCGCCGACCATCTGACCGCCGGCGATGTCACCCCAGTCGAGGGTCAGCCAGCCCTGGCCGGTCGGACCGTTGTCCATCTGGCCGAAGAAGTAGCCGCTCATAGCGGTGGCCGCCCAGATCGACGAACCGATGCGTGTCTGGGTCGGGGTGGCCGTGACTTCGCCCGTCGCGATGTTGTAATCGACGAAGTGGACGCCACGGACCTGGTGGACCGGCAGAGCCTGCGGGCCCGCGAAAACAGATGCAGCAATGCCACAGATTGCCGCAACAACAAGTACGCGCTTCATAAGTTGACCTCCCTTGCAAGAAAGTTTGCGGTAACCACGACGTCAGGACAGTTTAAGCAGCCCCGTTCCCACGACTCCGGGCTCCTAAACCTCCCACACTCAAAACACTCGTTCGGAAACTGTAGGCTCCTCTCCGCCTGCCTCTTCTCCTGAGACCCTCGTGCGGGTCACGCGAATCCTAAAACAGCACGCCCTGGCTGAAATGGCACCGATTCACGCGAAAAAACCGAATAGGGGAGTGGCGAAGTGCGCCTCTCTGGCCTCCCTCTACCGGTATCCAACACTAGCGGATCAGTCAACGCATGTCAAGACTCGATTTGCCGCCCCACGACCATTTTTGAGCCCCCCTCGCAGCCCTAACATGCCCAGGTGCGATAAATCCGCACCCTCCCGTTGCCAATCAGCAACCTGTACGATATCGTGGCAGGTATATGCCAGCTTTTCGAACACTGCGGTGCCCACGACGATCCCGCGCCATTCGTGCCGTAACCGCCTTCTGCACACCATGTTACGCCACAACGCCCACCAGCGAAGCCAACTCCCGGGCATCCGTCGGCAACGCTGCCGAAAGCACCTCAGGCCCCCCTTCGGCCCGCACGCAAACCGTGTGCTCGATGCGAATCCCGCCGAAGCCCTGAGCCAGCAGCTCCTCGACCAGCGCGCGGTTCACGGCGTCTTCGTACGGTCCGGTAAGCTCGTCGCTGCGCCAGATCGCCGGCACGAAGTAGATCCCCGGCTCGATCGTCACGCACATGCCGGCCTGCAGGTCGCGGTCGAGGCGCAGGAAGCGGTTGCCGAACTCCGGACGGCGCGTGCGGCCCGGGGCGTAGCCGGCCAGGTCGCCGAAGTCTTCCATGTCGTGCACGTCGAGGCCGATCAGGTGGCCGACGCCGTGCGGGAAGAACAGCGCGTGGGCGGTGCGCTCGCGGAGGCTTTGCGGCTCGCCG
>CAZRSM010000202.1:0-2009 GCA_964602755.1 uncultured Planctomycetales bacterium | reverse complement strand
CTCAGGCCACCAACCTAACGCCCGCACCGACCGGCGGGCTGTGGAACATATTCGTCTGCGACCTTGCCACCGGCGCCGTCGAGCAGATAACCGGCGGCTTCGCCGGCGGCAGCGTCGATGGCAATGCGGTCTGGCCATCGCTGAGCGGTGACGGCACGAAAGTGGCGTACCAGTCATGGGCCACCAACATCGTCCCGTGCGACTTCAACGGCAAATCGGACGTGTTCGTCTACGACCGCGCGGCGCGGCGCACCAAGCGGGTGAGCCTGACCAATGACCCGTGGGAACCCGACGACCATTCGGGCAACTGCTGGATAGACCCGACCGGCACCAGGGTCGTCTTCGCGTCGCTGGCCACCAACCTCGTCGCGGGGCCTGCATCCGGCTACGCCGACGTCTACATGGCCGACCTCAGCCACTTGCCTGAGCCGTGGGCATTGCTGGACCTGACCGGCGACGGCGGGATGGACGGCCTCGACCTGGCGGAACTGATTCTGGCCAAGCGCCGCCACGACGCGGGGCAGCAGTGGAATCCGCGCGCGGACATCAATCACGACAACGACTTGACCCTGGCCGACGTCGCAATTTTCTTCGACACCTGGCTGTGGGCACGGCGCTGATTGCTGCCGTCTCGTCTAGCGATCGGGCCTCCTGCCGTGCTGCGGGCGCCGGCCTCAGCCCGCGGCGCTGACCGGCGTTAAGGCCCGCTGCAAGGCCTTCCGCATTTGCGTATTCCACCCTATCGGACAAAGCGTCGGGCGAACTTGTAGGTGTAATGAACGGCCTCCTTGCGAGTGGCACAGGAGGGGACAACCGCACCACGGAGGGGCAGGAGAGATGCGCGGTGAGACAGTACATGTAGGCATGGGCGTGCATCGAGGGCGGCTTGTGTGGTGCACACTGAGCAGCCGCGAGGAGGTAATGGGGCGGGATGGGTGGAGGTGGAGCCTCTGGCGATGGCCGCTGGCTTTCTGCCCGCGGTAGTGCATTTCCTGTGGTTTTCCTCGCATTCCGCCTCGTGCGGTCGGCAGCATCGGATTCGTGTACTGTCCGATCTGCACTCGCACCTCCAGGAGGCCGGTCGGTGCTTGCGCCCTCCGAGGACTTTGCCTCGCCGTCAGCGGTCTGGGTGGACAGCGAGCAGGGGGCGGGAGTCGTGCTCGCAGTGCCACCCATGTGGGCGGGCTTCGCCGGCAGTGAGGGGGCAGCCCAGAGGACGCCGAAACCGTGGTGGCTGGGCGAAGGCCTTCGCAGCAGGGACTGAGGAGGAGGCCTGTGCCGCGACCGACGTCTCAGTACACGCCGTACTCGGCCAGGGCTTCGACCATGGCCATGATATTCTGCGGCGGCACGTCGGCCTGGATGTTGTGCACCGACCCCAACACATACCCGCCGCCGGGCGCCAGGTCTTCGATGCGCCGCCGCACCTCGTCGCGCACTTCCTCGGGCGTGCCGTGGGGCAGGACGTGCTGGCTGTCCACGGCGCCCCAGAATGTGAGCGCGTCGCCGAACTCGCGCTTCAGCCGCGCCGTGTCGCCCATCTTGCCCGCCGAGACCTGCACGGGATTGAGGATGTCAATGGGCGTCTCGATGAGGTGGGGGAGAAGGTCGAAGCAGTCGCCGCAGCAGTGGAAGAAGATTTTCACATGCGGCGCCAGTCGCCGGATCAGGCCGTGGTATTCGCAATAGCGCGGGTGGAAGTAGCGCAGGTAAAGCTCTTCGCTGACCTGCGGGCCGTGCTGCTGGCCGAGGTCGTCGCCGAGGTAGAAGATGTCGAGCAGGTCGCCGCAGGTTTCCAGCACGGCCTGGGCGTAGCTGAGCTTTATCTGCAGGATGTGGTCGAGGATGGCGTCGGTGACCGCCGGGTTGGCCACCAGGTTCACGTAGCCGTCCTCGTAGCCCTGGAGCCACAGCAGCAACTCCAGGAAGCCAGCGCCGAACCCGCGGCCGATGACGGCATAGCCGGAGCGGTCGAGTTCCTCGGCCACGCGGCGCAGCTCCGTGCGGTC
>CAZRSM010000201.1:0-15609 GCA_964602755.1 uncultured Planctomycetales bacterium | reverse complement strand
AGTGGCCAAGGTGTTGCGGGCGAGCGGCGCCCGCCGGATCTACGCTGCCGTCGCGGCCCGCACCGAGAGCCGCGGCTGAGCGCGAGGCATGGAACCGGCGACCCGGGCGGTTCCTGGCGGACGTCGTCGTGCCGTGAATCTCCAATGAAGAATGGCGAATGCCGAACGGCGAACGGCGAACGGCGAATTGTTCGCACAACGCCGGCGGCACGGCTATCCGCTGGCAGGGTGCATTCGGTGATTTCGACCCCCCTGTGGTCCCCCCTGGAAGGGGGGACGGTCGGGATAGCCACGAGGCGCTGGAGCATTGAGGTAACGGGCCGCGAGGAAAGCTGGTCGCGGCGCGCGTGCCGCCAATCTCCCCTCGCTTTCAGGGAGGGGCCTGGGGGAGGGTCGAGGCAACGAATGAAGAATGACAAGTGAAAAATGGCGAATAATTGTGCTGCGATGGCGGCTCGGCGGTCCGTTGACAGCACGTATCCACGGGCTTCGACCCCCCTGTAAGTCCCCCCTGAAAGGGGGGACGGCTGGCGGTTGCGAGAGCTACCGCCGAATTGCTCTATCCCTGCCCCCTCAATCCCTCAATCCCTGATCCCTTAATCCCTGCCCCCCGAGGTTCCCCGCCCCGGTGTCTGCTTCAGTTTTCCTCGTCGGTGGGCTGGTCGGCGGGCGGTTCGAAGGGTTCGGATTGCGGCTGGCCCTGGGCATCGAGCTGGATCTTGCGGATGCGCTGCTCGGCGTTCTCGAGGATACGCCGGCAGTGGGCGGCGAGCTGCATGGCCTCTTCGTACCTGGCGATGGACTGCTCGATGCCGATGCGGCCCGACTCCATGTCGGCGACGATTTCCTGGAGCCGCTGCATGGCTTGTTCGAACTTGAGGTTCTTTATCGACTTGGCCATCACTGGCTCTCCTGCCCGGATTGTCAACTCGCCGATTCCAGCAACACGGTGGCCCAGCAGGCGATGGCTTCGCCGCGGCCGATGGCGCCCAGGCCCTCGTTGGTGGTGGCCTTGACGCCTATCGACCCGGTCGGCAGCTCCAGCATCTCGGCCAGCGCCTGGCGGATCTGGTGCTTGTGCGGCCCCAGACGCGGCCGCTGGGCGTGAATGATGACGTCCAGGTTGACTACCCGGAAGCCCGCCGAGCGGATGCGATCGAGCACCTCGGCCACGAACACCCGGCTGTCGGCCCCGGAGAAGCGCGGGTCGGTGTCGGGGAACAGCTCGCCGATGTCGCCCAGGCCGGCGGCTCCCAGCAGCGCGTCGCACACCGCGTGCAGCACCACGTCGGCGTCGCTGTGGCCACTGAGGCCGAAGGGGGCGCTGATCTCGACGCCGCCCAGCACCAGGGCCTGGCCCGGCAGCGTGCGGTGGATGTCATAGCCGATACCGGTGCGGTAGCTCACTTGGCGGCTCCTGTCCGTTGCCGGCGGCTCTGAGGCTGCCCAAGCCGTATAATCAGCCAATCATGCGCATCAAGCAACGACCCCTGAAGATCGATCCGGCCACGCTGGGTGGCCAGGAGGCCCGCGAGGTGCAGATCGGGGCCTACGCCCGCCGACAGCGGCGCAAACGCCTGGCGATCGGGCTGGCCGGCGTGGCGCTGATCGCCGCCGGCTGGTGGCTGTATCTCGAGCTGCGGCCGAAGCCAGCGGGGGTTCGCACTGCCACGACCGTCGTCGTGCGTTGCACCAGTTGCGCCTGGGAAGGGCGGCTTACGGTGCCGGCCGACCAGCGTTTCCCGATGGATTGTCCACAGTGCGGGCAGCGGGCGTGCGAGGTGCTGTGGCGCTGCCGCGATTGCGGCGAGCGCTTCGTGCCGCCGCGCGGAGCCGATCCGCTGCGTTGCCCGCGTTGCGAGAGCCTGCGCGTCGGGGCGCTCGAGCCGGACGGCAACTGACCCGCAGGGTGGGCGCTGCCCGACGCGAAAACTGGCGCCGTTGGCGTTCCCTTGGCGCTTCTTGGCGCCGTTGGCGGTTTGCTTGGCGTTCCTGGCGTTTGCGATCAGCTGATCTGGAGTGATGCCAGGCCGGTGGCGACGTCTTCGGCCACGTCGAAGATGTTGTCGAGGCCGGTTACCAGGAAGACCCCCCACACCTGGCGGTTGATCCCGCAGAGTTTGAGCTTGCGCTCGTTGTTGACGACCACCAGCTTGCGCAACTTGAGCAGTTTGGCGATGTTGGACGAATTGAGGTAGGTGACGTCGGCGAAGTTGAGCACTACGTCGAGCTGGGGGTTGTGGCTGCACTGCTCGAGGATGGCGTTGAGGTCGTCGGTATACTGGGGGTCGTCGGCCAGTTCGCCCAGCACTACCGTTTCTGACCAGTTCTCGACGGACATGACTCGTTCGCCTCTTGCTCCCAACAGGGGTTGGCCGGCAGTCGCCGCGTCCGGCCGGGCAGCCAGACGATACGGGCAGCGCCGCGCGCTTGTCAACCCGCCGGCGCCGTTTGACACGCCGCGCGGCCGGTCCGTACCATTGGCGCCAGATGGGTATCCAGGGCGACCAAGCGCGGTCCGTGTAGCGAGGGCAAAGCGGTGCTCAAGAAGGCAGGCGTGTGGATGTGGCCGGCACTGTCGGCGGCGCTCGTGGGCGGCGTGGTGCTGCTGTGGTCGACGGCCCGGGCCGACGAACGCGAGCTGGCCGAGGAGATGGCCCGCTATCGGCAGCGGATGATCGACGAGCACGAGCAGGAGACCCAGCCGGCGGCGGGCAACCTGGCCCGTTCCGACCAGGACGAGAAGCTGATCCAACTGGCCGGCTCGCAGGCCGAGGAGACTCGCCGGGCGGCCCTGCTGGTCCAGACCGACGCCGAGCAGCAGCCCACCCCCAGCGCCGTCTTCGCGCAGGTACCCGATCCCAAGGACGCCCGGCAGGTGCTGGCCGAGCGGCTGCGCAAGATCGAGCAGACGGCCTTCGAGCCGCGGGTGGTCAACCAGTACCGGCGGGTGGTCGAGAAGGCGCAGGAGTACATCGACGAGTTCGACCGGCCCAACGAGGTCGAGCTGTCGCTGGCCGAGTGCATTCGCCGGGCCCTGGAGCACAACTACTCGATCCGCATCGAGTCGTTCACCCCGGCCATCAGCCAGACCGGGCTGGTGGAGGCCGAGGCGGCCTTCGACGCGGTCTTCTTTCTCGACTGGACCAACTCGAAGCAGGATCGCCAGACCGGCACGCAGTTGCTCTCGTCGCAGAGCGATTTCGGCAGCGCCCAGGGCGGCATCCGCAAGCTCTTTCCGACCGGTATGCAGGCCCAGGTGAGCCTCTCGCAGTCGCGCACCTTCAGCAACTTCCAGTTTCAGACGGTCAATCCCTCTTACGAGACCAAGTTCACCGCCAGCTTCACCCAGCCGCTGCTGCGGGGCTTCGGGCTGGACTACAACCGGGCGGCGATCAACATCGCCCGCACCGACACGCGCATCGGGCGCGAAGTGTTCATCCAGCAGGTGCGCGACCAGTTGCTGGCGGTCGAGCAGGCCTACTGGCAGCTCGTCATGGCGCGGCGCAACGTCATGATCCTGATCGAGACCACCGCCCAGAACTGGGTCACCTTCAAGAGCATGGAAGAGCGGCTCGAGCACGACGCCACTCCGGTCGAGTGGAACAATTCCAAGTCGCAGTGGCAGTCGCGGGTGGTCGAGTTCATCGAGGCGGTCAAGAACGTGCGCGACGCCGAGGACCGGCTCAAGAACCTGCTCAACGATCCCGACCTGCCGCTGTCGCGCGATATCGAGATCATCCCCACCGACGAGCCGCTGGTGACGCCCATCGCGGTCGACCAGTTCGCCGAGGTGCGCACCGCGCTCGACAAGCGCAGCGAGATCCGCCAGGCCCGGCTGGCCATCGAGAAGGCCCGCATCCAGACCCAGCGCGCCAAGAACGAGACGCTGCCCAGGCTCGACCTGACCTTCCAGTACGACGTGCAGGGGCTGAGCATCAACGGCGGCGGCAGCTTCGACGAGATGACCACCAACCGCTACCGCTCCTACAGCGTCTCGGTGCAGTTCTCCTATCCGCTGGGCAACCGCGCCCCGCAGGCCCGCTATCGCCGGGCCCGGCTCCAGGAGCACCGGGCGCTGGTGCAGTTGCGGCGGGTGATCGACGCGGTGGTCGAGGAAGTCAACGGCGCGGTGCGCCAGATGTCGGTGCGCTATCGGCAGATCGCGCCGCAGTTCTCGGCGGTGATGGCGGCCGAGGGCAACCTGCGGGCCTTCCAGGCCCGGGTCGAACAGGTCAGCCCCAACTACCTGCAGACCGAGCTGCAGGCCATCGAGCAGTTGGCCAACACCCGCCGGCGGCTGCTGCAGGTGCTGGTAGACTACAACATCACCATCGCCCAACTGGAAAAGGCCAAGGGCACCCTGCTCGAATACGACAATGTCGTCATCACCGACCCGCTCGCCCGCCGCTGAGCCGCCCGCGGCGCGCCGCTGGCTGACCGGGCCCTGGCCGGCGGTCGTCCTGGGCCTGCTGTGCTTCGCCAATACGCTGGGCAACGGCTTTACCTACGACGACAACGCCATCATCCGCGACAACCAGCGCATCCGCAGCCTGGGCAACCTGCGCACCATCTGGCTGACCGACTGGTGGTACCAGCCCACCAGCGAGCAGCCGCTGCTCGACCCCGGACGCGACCGGCTCTACCGCCCGCTGACGCTGCAGAGCTTCGCGCTCAACTATGCGGTCGGTCGGCTCGATCCCTGGGGCTACCACCTGGTCAACGTGCTGCTCCACGGCGTCGCCTGCTGGCTGGTCTGGCTGCTGCTGGTGCGGCTGCTGGGCGACCGGGCCGTCGCCGCCCTGACGGCCGTCGTCTTCGCCGTCCACCCGGTGCACTGCGAGGCGGTGGCCGGCGTGGTCGGCCGGGCCGAAGTGCTGGCGGCGGTGTTCCTGCTGGCCGGACTGGTGGTGCTGCTCAAAGACGCCCGGCGGCCGCCCGGCTGGCGGCGCCTGCTGGCCGCCGGCAGCCTGTTCCTGGCGGCCTGCTTCTCAAAAGAGACCGCCGTCTGCTTCCCGGCCGTGGCCGCCGTGGCGTTGCACGCCCGCTACGGCCGGGCGGTGTGGGGCGGCTGGCTGCGCACGGCGGGTCTGCTGGTGGTGCCGCTGCTGGTCTATCTGCCGATGCGCTACGTGGCGCTCGAGCACCATCTGTTGCGCGAGCGCGTGCGCGGCATTCTGTTCACGCCGCTGGTCGATGCCGACCTCTTCGGGCGCCTGCACGGGCCGCTGACCATCCTGGGCCACTACGCCCGCCTGCTGATCGTGCCGCGCAAGCTCAGTTGCGACTATGGCCTGGCGGTGTTCGACCCGCGCCAGGGGCCGCAGGCCATGACGCTGGTCGGGCTGTTGGCGCTGGCGGCGCTGCTGGCGGCCCTGTGGGGCTATCGCCGCCGGGCCGGCGCGTGGCGGAATCTGGCGGCTCTTGGCGCCATGTTCATCGCCAGCTACGTCCTGATCTCGAACACGGTGCTGCTCATCGGCGTCTCGATCGCCGAGCGGTTGATGTACTGGCCGTCGGTGCCGGCGCTGGCGGGCCTGTGCGTGTTGCTGGCGGCCGGCTGGCGCCGCTGGTGTGTGCCGGGGGCGCCGCTGGCGGCCCGCGCGGGTCTGCTGCGCGGCCTGGGGCTGACGCTGCTGGCGGCACTGGCGCTGCGCAGCGTGGTCCGCAACACCGACTGGCACGACGACGCCCGGCTGTTCGCCGCCGACGTGCAGACCTTTCCCGACAGCGCCCATCTGAACAATTCGCTGGCCCAGCACTACATCGAAGCCGCGCTCGAGACCGGCGACAACCAGCAGCGGGCCGCCCTGCTCGATCAGGCCCAGGCGCTGCTCGAGCGCGCCCTGGCGGTCGAGATGCGTTACCCCGACGCCCTGCGGCAGATGGCCGAGGTATTCGCCCTGCGTGGCCAGTACGACAAGGCCCGCGAGTACGTCGAGCGCTCCCTGCTGCTGGCGCCGGGGCAGATCGAGGCCCGCAAACTGGCCGCCCGCTTGCGCGATCCGGAAGGCCGCCTGGGCCGGCAGGTGGCCGAGCTGCGGCGGCGCGTCGCCCGGCAGCCCGACGACGTGGCGTCGCGGCTGGAGCTGGTGCGGGCTTTGCTCGCTGCCGGCCAGAACTATCCGGCGTTGCAGGAGGCCCGGGCGGCGGCCGGGCGGTCGCCGCGCGACCCGCAGGTGCTGAAGCTGCTGGCCGAGTCCCTGCTGGTCAACCAGCAGGACGGCGAGGCCGCGAAAGTCTATCAGCAGGTGCTCGAACTGGCCCCCGACGACTGGCAGGCCCACAGCAACCTGGCCAAGCTGCTGGCCGACAGCGATCCGCAGGCGAGTCTGCGCCACGCCCGGCGGGCCTGGGAACTGCGCCCCGACGACCTGCGCACCCAGACCAACCTGGCCGAGGCTCTGGCGCTCAACGGGCGCTACGACGAGGCCCTGGGCCTGCTGGAGAACGTGCGCAGGCACCTGCCGGCCGACGATCCGTTGCGCGGGGCGATCAGCGAGCGCATCGCCGAGCTGAAGCGCAAGCGACCCTGAGGCCGGCGGGCGTCAGACCGCGAAGTAGCGCGCCTCGGGGTGGTAGGTGATGATGGCGCTGGTGGACTGTTCCGGGTGCAACTGGTACTGCTCGGAGAGGCTCACGCCGATGCGCTGAGGCTCGAGCAGCTTCATCAGCGGCACCTGGTCTTCGAGGTTGGGACAGGCCGGATAGCCGAAGGAAAAGCGGCTGCCCTGGTAACCCTGCTTGAAGAGTTTCTGCAAATCGCGGGCGTCGTGCCGGGCGATGCCCAGCTCGGTGCGGATCTGCTTGTGCAGGTATTCGGCCAGAGCTTCGGTGGTCTCGACGCCCAGCCCGTGCAGCAGCAGGTAGTCGAGATAGCGATTGGCCTCGAACCACTGGCGGGCGATCTCGCTCACGCGGCTGCCGACGGTGACCAGGCAGGCCGCCAGCACGTCGGGCACGCCCGCCGAGAGCGGCCGCCAGAAGTCGGCCAGACACCAGTAGGGCTTTTTCTTCTGACGCGGGAAGCGGAAGCGCACCAGCTCGCGGCCGTGGTGCTCGGGGCGCCGGATGGTGCCGCTGGGCGGCTCGAAGACGATCAGCTCGTCGCCGTCGGAGTTGGCGGGCCAATAGCCGTAGACCGCCCGCGGCTGGAGGATGTCCTGCTCGATGCAGCGCTGCACCAGCTCGCGGTAGCGCGGGCGCACCTCGCGGTCGAGATAGGCCTTCCACTCCTTCGCCGAGCGGCCCTTGCGCCGGTAGCCCCACTGGACCTGAAACAGCATGGTTTCGTTGATGTAGGCCAGCACCGACTTGAGGTCGATGCACTCGATGACGCGCGTGCCCCAGAAGGGCGGACGCGGCACGGGGTGGTCGTGGCCGATGTCGGAGTGCGGCGCCGCCGCGTCGGGCGGGATCATTTCGTAATCGGGAGCCGGGGCGACGGCGGTCGGTTCGGCCGGTTCCTGCTCGGGGTCGCGCAGCCCGAGGCGCTGTTCGGTTTCGCTCTGGTAGCGTTCCAGCGGGGCCAGCTCGATGGCCACCGGCAGGGCCTGGTCTTCGTCCAGGCGGGCCACCGAAGTGGGCCTGGCCGGCCGGGCGGTGATGCGTTCCATCAGGTGCAGGCCGTCGAAGGCGTCGCGGGCATAGTAGACCTCGCCGTCGTACAGCGGACGCAACTGCTTTTCGACGAACTCGCGGTTGAGGGCGGCGCCGCCGAGGATCACCGGCACGCGGATGCCATGCTCCTTGAGCACCTGCAGGTCTTCGCGCATCACCAGCGTCGACTTGACCAGCAGGCCGCTGAGGCCGATGGCGTCGGCCTGGTGCTCGCGCAGGGCGTTGATGACGTTGCCGATCGGCTGCTTGATCCCCAGGTTGTAGACCTTGTAGCCGTTGTTGCTGAGGATGATGTCGACCAGGTTCTTGCCGATGTCGTGGACGTCGCCGCGCACGGTGGCCAGCACCAGCTTGCCACGTTGCGTGTCGGCGGCCTTGTCCATGTGGCCTTCGAGCCACGCCACGGCGGCCTTCATGGTCTCGGCGCTGCGCAGCACGAAGGGCAACTGCATCTGCCCGCTGCCGAACAGCTCGCCCACGGTCTGCATGCCGGCCAGCAGGAACCTGTTGATGATCTCCAGCGGCGAGTAGCGCTTGAGGGCTTCCTTCAGGTCGGCTTCCAGGCCGCGGCGGTTGCCGGTGACGATGCGCTGTTCGAGCCGCTCTTCGACGGGCAGCTCGGCCATCGGGGCGGCCTCGGGCGCTTTTTCTCCCTCGGCGAACAGCCCCATGAAACGCTCCAGCGGATCGCCGGCCTCGTCGCGGGCGTAGATCAGGTCGACAGCCGCCTGCCAGCGCTCGTCGCTGATCTGGTTGCGCGGCAGGATCTTGCCGGCGTGGACGATGGCGGCGGTCAGGCCGCGCCGGCAGGCTTCGTACAGAAAGGCCGAGTTGAGCACCACCCGCGCCGCCGGGCAGAGTCCGAAACTGACGTTGCTGACGCCCAGGATGGTCTGGCACCGGGGCAGGTGCTCGCGGATGGCGGCCAGGCCGTCGAGCGTCTCGCGGGCCAGGTGGCGATCGGCCGGGTTGCCGGTGGTGACCGGAAAGGTCAGGCAGTCGAAGAAGATGTCCTCCGGGGCGATGCCGTACTTGCCGGCCAGCAGGTCGTAGAGCCGGGTGGCGATTTCGAGTTTGCGCTGCGCGGTCTTGGCCATGGCCTGCTGCGGGTGGTCGTCGATGGTCAGGGCCACGACGGCGGCGCCGTACCGGCGCAGCAGCCGGCAGATTTCGGCCAGCCTGGCCTCGCCGTCTTCGAGGTTGACCGAGTTGACGATGCACTTGCCGCCGGCCAGCTTGAGGCCCGCTTCGATCACCGCCGGCTGGGTGCTGTCGAGCATCAGCGGCGCCAGCAGGTCGGAGCCGAAACGCGCGATCACGCGGCGCATGTCGGCCGGGCCGTCGCGTCCCACGCAGTCTACGCATACGTCGAGCACGTGGGCGCCTTCGGCGATCTGCTGGTTGGCCATCTCGAGCATGCCGTCGATGTCGTCGTCGGCCAGCAGGCGCTTGAACTTGCGCGAGCCGTTGGTGTTGCAGCGCTCGCCGACGATCAGGAAGCTGGTTTCCTGGCGCACGTTGACCGACTGATACAGACTGCTGACGGCCGGCTCGTGTTCGATGCGCCGCTGCGCGGGCGGCAACCGGCCGACGGCCGCGACCACCGCCCGCAGGTGTTCCGGCGTGGTGCCGCAGCAGCCGCCGACGATGTTGACGCCGTCGGTGGTGACGAACTCGCGCAGCCAGCGGGCCAGCTCGTCGGGCGTCAGCGGGAAGTGCGCCTCACCATCGACCACCTGCGGCAGGCCGGCATTCGGCAGCACGCTGATCAGTCGGCGGCAGTGGCGCGAGAGGTAGCGCACGTGTTCGCTCATCTCGGCCGGGCCGGTGGCGCAGTTCAGGCCGATGACGTCGACCTCGGCGAAAGCCTCCAGCGTGGTGACCACCGCCGCGATGTCGGTGCCCATCAGCATCGTGCCGGTGGTCTCCATGGTGACCTGCACCATCAGCGGCGTGCGCCGCCCGCAGTCGTCCCACGCCCGGCGGACGGCCTCGATCGCGGCCTTGGCCTGGAGGATGTCCTGGCAGGTCTCGATCAGCAGCACGTCGGCCCCGCCGTCGAGCAGCCCGCGCACCTGCTCGCGGTAGCCGCAGACGAGCTCGTCATAGCCGATCTGCCGCAGCGAGGGCAGCCGCGTGCCCGGCCCGATCGAGCCGATCACGAAACGGGGCTGCTCGGCGGTAGCGCAAGCATCACAGGCCCGCCGGGCGATCCGGGCCGCAGTGCGGTTGAGGTCATAGACCTGCTCGGCGAGTCCGAACTCGGCCAGCACTACCGGGTTGGCGCCGAAGGTGTTGGTCTCGACGCCGTCGCAGCCGACTTCGAGGAAGCTGCGATGGATGTTCTCGATCACGTCGGGGCGGGTCTGGTTGAGAATCTCGGTGCAGTTCTCGCGGCCGCCGTAGTCGTCGGGGCCGAGGTCCACGGCGTGCACGCTGGTGCCCATGGCCCCGTCGAGCACGATCACCCGCCGGCTGGCCAGTTCGAGAAACGATCCGGTGTTGACCTGTGACATGCGGCGGCGTCCTTGTGCCGGGGTTTGCTCCAGCGGCCGCACCAGCCGGCCGGAGAAGGGCGGACCGCGAGCGACCAATGACACGACAGTATAGGCGCGCAGATCACATCGGCCAGCGTCGGCGGCGGGGTTCAGCGAAAGCCACCGGGACGATTCGTCAGGAGGTGGACCACTGTGCCGGCCGATGCACCGGCGCTGCCGCCTTCGCGGCGGCGGCAGCGCCGGTCAGTCAGCCATGCGGACGACGCGTGGCGGCGGCGAGCCTCGGCTCGGCCCCGCGTGGCGCCGGGGGCGGCAACTACGGCTGGTCCCAGCCGCGGGGCCACGGCCGGTTGGGCCAGATCGACCAGCCGGGCCCGTCGACGTAACGGTGGTCGAAGTAGCGGTAACGCGCGCTGCCGTCCAGAAAGCCGGCCACGTGCATGTTCAGGCCGCCGTGCCAGCCCGTCACGGCATCGCCGTCGTCGGACCAGCCCCGCGGCCGGACGCCGGTGAATGCGACATTCAGGCGATTCTCCATGAACAGCACGAACTCCGAGGCGCCGCGATCGAGCTTGCTGGCCAGCAGCTCGGGCCCCAGGCCGGGGTCGCCGGTGTTGGCGTTCCCCGCGAGGTAGCGCACGATGGAGCCGCCCTGGTCCAGCACGTAAAGGGTCGCCCAGTACCAGTTGATGGGATAGCTCAGACCCCAGAAACGCCAGTCCTGGCCCTGGTCGGGGTTGTTGAGACGCAGCGTGCCTCCGGGGATGTCGGGATTATCGGGCAGCGTCTCGCCGCGTGTGTACGGCCGCACGTCGGAGGGGCACTTGAAGAAGTCGGGCAGTTGCATCGGCCGCTCGTAGCGGGCCGGGTTGCCCTGGATGCGTTCCGGATCGTCCCACCACACGCCAGGGACCAGGTAGTGGTTCATGGGGCGCAAAGCCGGACGATAACAGTACACATCGGAGCGGCCGACGAAGTTGAATCCCCAGTTGGGATCCCAGTCGCTGTCCTGCACGTCCGGCACACCGCCACCCCAGATGTATTCCGTATAGTAAACATAACCGGGTACGTATTCGCCGGGGTCATAGAGGACTGGCCAACAGAAGACGATCGAGCCCTGTTCGCTTATATACCCGTGCGCACCCTGGGCGATGGTGCGCATGTTGCTCAGGCAGGTGGCGAGGCGCGACTGCTCGCGGGCGCGGTCCATCAGCGGCAGCAGCGCCGCCACCAGCAGCCCGCCGGCGGTCAGGCACATTACGCAGTCGAGCAGCGTAAACGCTTTGCGGGTGTATCTGGCGTTCATGGTATGAGTCCTTTCCGTTGATCCCGTCTGTTGCAAGGGGCCGGTTTCAGTCACACCGGGTATCCAACCGCTCTGTCACCAGCCGCAGGTCGTCGGCCTCGACGAGTCCGTCGCGGTCGAAGTCTCCATCGGCCGGGCCGCCGGCGGGGCGGGCATAGTTGCTCAGCACCAGCAGCAGGTCGCTGGCGTCGACGTCGCGGTCGCCGTCGGCGTCACCCGGGCAACCCGCCAGGGCCGGCAGGTCCATGATGTAGACCGCGCCGGCATTCGTGGCGGCCTGGTCGTCGCGGATGGCGCCGGCGATCAGCCGCCCGCCGGAGGTCGCCAGCGGAAAGCCGAACTGGTCCCAGGTCGCCAGGCTGGTCGGCGTGAGCACGCCGCCGGCGGCCCACTGGGTCCCGTCGTGGTAATACACGTGCACCGCGCCGCCGTGGGCGACGCTCGTCTCGGCGTCCGGTGCCCCCACCAGCAGCACGCCGCCGTCGAACGCCACGCTGCGCCCGAAGCCCTGGGCGTACTGTTCGGGCGCCAGCGCCTGGCTCAGGTGCCAGCCGCCTTCACCGTAGTCGAAGACGTACGCCGCTCCCGGCACCGGGCTGCCCTGGAACCGCATCTGCATGCCGCGGGCGCCGACCACGATCGTGTCGCCGAAGACCGCCACGGCGCTGCCGAAGTACTCGGCCCGGCGGGCCGTCGCGGGGGCCAGGGTGGCTTCGTGCTGCCAGGTGCCGCCGAACTGGCGGTAGACATAGGCGCTGCCGCTGGCCAGGCCGTTGTCGTACTGGCACGGGGCCCCGATCACGGCCACGTCGCCGTTGACGGCCAGCGTGGTGTCATAGGGAATGGCCCGCTTGGCGGTCGGCGCCAGCAGCGTGTCCTCATGTACCCAGCCGTCGGCGCCATGGACGAAGACGTAGGCCGAGCCGAGGTAGGGGGCCTTCTGATAGTCGACGGAGACGCCCACCAGGGCCACGTCCTGCCACAGGGCCACCGCGTGGCCGAAGCGCTGGTCGGCGCCGGCGCCGGGCGAAGTCAGCATGGCCGTCTGCCCGAACTCGCCGCCGCTCAGCTCGAAGACGTAGGCCGCGCCGCAGTCTTCGCCGGTCTGGTCGTTGCCCGGAGCGCCAACCAGCAGGCGGTTGCCGGAGATAGCCAGCGCGCTGCCGAACAGCTCGCCGGCGGCCGGCGGGTCGGCGGTGAGCTTCTGCGTGAAGGTCCAGGTGCCGCCCTGGTTGGTATAGACATGGACCGCGCCGGCGTTTTCGCCCATGGCGTCGTCGAGCGGACAGCCGACCACCGCCAGGTCGCCGTCGATGGCCACTGCCGAGCCATAGAAGTTATCCATGGCGGCATCGGCGGGGATGAGTTTGGTCTCCTGGGCCGCAGCCAGGGCCGCACATGCCAACAAGACTGCACCTGCGCAGAACGGTCGTTGTCGTGTTGGTAAGAACATGGCATGACCTCCTGATAATGGAACCGCTGGCATGCGGCGCCGCCCAGCCCGCGCCGGTCGAAGGAATGTAACAGCGCCTGCCTGTGGCAATTCTACAACTATTGGTCAAGAACCAGCACGACAATCTGGAATTGATCGCGGTGAACCCACACACGGACCGGTCTCGGTGGCGCAAAAAGGTGCGCTGCGCCGGCGTGAGCCAAAACCGCAGCGATCGCCTTGCGCCGGCTGCCTGGCGTGAGCGCACACGGCGGCCGGCGGGCAAGTCGTGTAATCGATTGCCGTTAGCGCGAGTTGCCCCTGCGCACCGCTTCCGACGCCGGGCGAGACGGTCGACGGTGCAGCGCATCGTACCGGTGCGGCGCAGGCCGCGCGCCGTGTGCTGGTCGGCCGGTGGGACACCTGGGAAGTCAAGGTGCCAGAGGTCGCCCCGCGGCCGTCATTCTCTCGATCGGGTGTGCTCCGGGAGCGGCGAAGCCCGCGCGGATCGCGGCCCGCGGAGGCCCGGGCATCGGCCCCGCCGCGGGGGTCGGCGCAGCCGGACGAGCCGCCTGGTTTGACTTGAGCCGGACGGCGACATAGCATCTGCTTTCGGCACAGGAAGCATTCGCAGCGAGCAACGCGAAAGGAGTAACGCATGGCCGGCGCTAACGTACACGCGTTTGACGATAACAACTTTGAAAGCGAAGTTCTCAACTCCGACGTGCCGGTGCTGGTCGACTTCTGGGCCGAATGGTGCGGTCCCTGTCAGATGCTTGGGCCGGTGATCGACGAGCTGGCCGACGAGTACGCCGGCAAGATCAGGGTCGGCAAGGTCGACGTGGACAAGGCCCCCCAGACCGCCAGCCGCTTCGGCATCCAGAACATCCCCACCGTCATGGTCTTCGACAAGGGCCAGCCGATCGAAACGCTGGTGGGAGTGCGGCGCAAGAGCGACTACCAGTCCGTGATCAACGCACTGCTGGGTGTTGGCTGACCGGCCCTCTCAGATCGATATCGACCAGATGCATCGCCGGGCGCGCACGTAGCGGCCCGGCTTTATTTCTGCGCCCGGCGGTTGCGCCGGTCGACAGCTACGAACAGCTCGTCCCGAAGTGCGCCAACAGCAGCGACAGATCACTCAGATCGACATCACCGTCGCCGTCGAGGTCGCCGTCGTAACAGCCGGCGTCGGTCAGGCTGGCCAGAAAGGCATCGCGCGCCGCGGGGTAGTCGTCGAGACAGTCGCTGTGCCGCACCGCGAAGGCCGGTTCGTGGCCGAAGGCGAAGACGTGCGGGCGCGGGTTGGCCGCCAACTGCTGATCGAGCCAGGCCTGGTTGACGCGGTGGGGCGTAACGTAGTTGTCCAGCCCGATGAACAGGGCGTTCTCGTGCGCGACCGCGAAAGTCGGGTTGATCAAGTGCCTGAAGGAGCTTCACGATCCCCTGTTTCTTGCCCCTCACCCAGCGTCCAGCCGGAGCAGAGAAGGCTTCCGGAACAGGCTCTGGTCATTTCGCAGAGCCGAGCAGCCTTTCCAGATCGCGCTCGCTGGGGATTCTCCCGGCGACGCGCACGACTCCGTCGATGACCAGCGCCGGCGTGAGCATCACGCCATAGGCGCCGATGCGGTCCAGATCGGTCACGTGCTCGATCTCGCAGGCGATTGCCAGCTTTTGCGCCGTTGTACGCACGGCCTGCTCGAGCGCATTGCACTTGGCGCATCCGGTTCCCAGTATCTCTATCTTCATCGCGCACTGCTCCTCATGCGTTACGTCGCGTTCGCGGCCTGGTCGTGACCGGCCCGAGGACGGTCAGCAGCCCGCAGCCAGATTCCCGTAGACCCATCCCGTAATGGTCGCCATGATGACCACGGCGATGCAGAAGACGGTCGCTTGCTTCCAGCCCATCACCTTGTAGATCACGAGCATATTGGGGAGCGAAAGTGCCGGACCAGCCAGCAGCAGCGCCAAGGCCGGCCCGCGGGCCATGCCGTGCTCGATCAGCGCCTGCACGATCGGGATTTCGGTCAGTGTCGCGAAATAAAACAGGGCCCCGATCAGTGACGCGATCAGATTCGAACGCACTGCGTTGTCGCCGACCAGCTCCGCCACCTGCCTGTCGGGCAACAATGCCCCGACGAACCCGACCACGAACACGCCGCCGAACAGCAACGGTACGAGCAACTTGGCGAACCCCCAGGTGTTGCGCATCCACTCGCGGCATTCATCGTGGTCGGTCCAGCGCCAGGCCATCAAGGCTACCATCAGCCCGCAGATTCCGGCCAGGATCCAGCGAACGTCGTGAATCCGGGTGACCCAGTTCCTGGCCTGCTCGATAGATGCGATCTCGGTCTTGGGCAGCGCCAGCCGCTCCCCGGCCCGGGTGCCGCTGGCGGTTTCCTGCACTTGGATGACGACCTCGTCGCGCGTTTCTGCGAGCACGACGCAACGAAGGGCGCTGCCGTCCGCTTTGCGGACGATCGCGTCGCCCGGGTTGTACCAGTCGCTGAACACCAGAAAAAGAATCATGAACGCCAGCAGCATGGCACTCTGCCAGCCGCGTCGTTTGGGCTGTTCGGTCGGCGGCATCCGGGCGGCGTCGTCGCGGATCTTTTCCCGTTCGGAGCGGTGAAACACGCCGGCCATGACGAGCCCGATGACAACGGCGAACGCGATGGCGCCCACCGCCCGCCACAGTCCCAGCGACAGGCCCAGCACGCGGGCGGTCAGGAAAACGGCCAGCACGTTGATGG
>CAZRSM010000200.1:0-8453 GCA_964602755.1 uncultured Planctomycetales bacterium | reverse complement strand
CCAGGTCGCTCATGCGCAGGACCTTGAGGTGCTGTTCGCCCTTGTCGAGGAAGTCGCGCTGGGCTTCGACCACCGCCTTGGCGACCTCCAGCAGCCGCTCGCGGCGATAGCGGACGGCGTCGATGATGGCGTTGGCGGCTTCGATCTTCTTCTTGATGTATTCGCGCGTCTTCTTGTCGTTGCGGGCCTTTTCCAGTTCGCGGCGGAACTGCGGCGAGATGCGCAGCTCGCGCTGGTTCTGCCGCACCAGCCGGGTGACGTATTCGTCGCGCTGCTCGTCGTATTCGACGATCACGTCGGGCACCACCACCGGTACCGGCCGATCGACCACTTCCATCCCCGGGTGCAGCACCAGCCGCCCGATCACCTTGACGGCTTCCTTGACCTCGTCGAGGCTCACGCCCAGGGCCTTGGCGATCTGTGGCAAGCGGTTCTTCTGCAGGTCTTCGAAGTGGTCGGAGACGATGCGGGCCGCCAGCTCGGTGTCCTCGGGCATGGCCTCGAGCTGCAGCAGCAGGCATTCCTGGAGATTGCGGGCCCCGATGCCGGGCGGATCGAGCTGCTGCACGCGGGCCAGGGCGTCCTTGAGGTGGTTGATGTCGCTGGGGGGAGCGAGCTGAGCCGCCAGCTCGTCCAGCGGCGTGGCCAGCCAGCCGCGCTCGTCGATGTTGTCGATGATGGCGACGCCCAGCCGGCGCGTCTCGTCGTCGAGGTCGAGCAGGTTCCACTGTTCGAGCAGATAGTCGCGCAGCGAGATCGAGCGGGCGGGCGTGTTGGCCATGGCTTCGAGCTTCATGTCGCCTTCTTCGGCCGCCCGGGCGCGCGAGACCGTGCCGCGATACTCGCCGTCGTCATCGTCGTCGAACCAGTTGTATTCCTGCACCAGGTTGTCGAGCCGCTCGAAATCGCTGGCGTCGCCTTCCTCGACCACCAGCGGCCGTTCGGCTTCGCCGTCGTCGCCGACCTCGGCCTGATCGCTGGTGGCCGGGGCGATGTCTTCGTCTTGCGGCACGACCTCCAGCGCGGGGTTGTCGTCGATCTCCTGCGCAATACGCGACTCGAGGGCCATGGCATTGAGCTGCAGGATATCCATGGCCTGGATGAGTTGCGGCGTAAGACGTTGCTGCTGCTGCAGCAGCGCCCGCGGAATCTGAGAGAGTATCTGCGACATCGCCAGTATTATAGCGAATCGCCGGCGGGCGGGGGCCGCGCGGGCGGGCAGGTCGGCGATCGCCCGGCGCCGCGCGAGCCATTATCGGGACAGCCGTCGCCGGCGCGGTTAACATGGCGGACCGTTGCCGACGGGGGTCGGGCGTGCTCCCGCGGCTGTGTTGCCAGGAGGCCCGAGGCAGTCATGAGCATGCAGTGTACCCACGTGGCCTTGCAGGTACGCGACATCGAGCGCTCGATCGCGTTCTACCAGCGCTATTGCGGCATGCAGGTGGTCCACGAGCGCCGCGGCAGCATCCGCGTGGCGTGGATGGGGTGGGGCGAGCAGCCGACCCGCTTCGTGATCGTGCTGCTGGAGACGCCTTATGAGACCAACGTCCAGCCGCCGTACCAGCACCTGGGCATCGCCGTCGACAGCCGCCAGACCGTCGACCGCGTCCACGCCCTGGCCGTGGCCGACGGCTGCGAGCACACCTGGCCGCCGCGCGACGGCGGACCGGTGGTGGGCTACTTCTGCGGCGTCGCCGACCCGGACGGCAACATGGTTGAGTTCTCCTACGGACAGAGCCTCGGCGAACCCTTCGTCGACCAGGACTCCGAATACCACCAGAAGGGGCAGCAATGAGCAGCGCAACGACCGAACTGGATCTGCACCAGATACCGCCGGCTTACCGCGAGGGCCTGGGCCGCTACGGACGCCTGCTGGCCGAGCTCGCCGGTGACAACCTGCTGGCCCTGACCGCCTTCGGCGGCTGGCGCGTCAAGGACCCCTTTTTCGACGGCGAACCGGCCCGCAGCGTCGCCGTGCTCGACCACGTCGATCTGGTGATGCTCGACAAGCTGGCCGGCCACGGCGCCGAGCTGGGGCGCCTCAACGTCGCCGCCCCGCTGGTGATGACGCCCGACTACATCGCCGCCTCGGCCGACGTGTTCCCGGTCGAGCTGCTGGAGATCAGGCAGACCGGCGCCTGCGTGCTGGGCAAAGACTACTTCGCTGACCTCCAGATCGAGCGGCGCCACCTGCGGCTGCAATGCGAACGCGAGTTCAAGAGCGGCCTGATCCAACTGCGCCAGGGCCTGCTGGCAGCGGCCGGCAAACGCCACGCGCTGCGCGAGCTGTGCCTCTCGGCGGTGGCCCGCACTCTCACGCTGCTGCGCGGGTTGCTGGTCGCCGGCGCAGTCGAGCAACCGCCGGCCAGGGCGGCCGAGATCGTGGAGCACGCGGCGCGCAGTTGCCGGCTCGAGCTTACGATGCTGGCGGACCTGGTGGCCGAGCCGCGCGACGTGAGCTTCGAGGATTTCGCGCGTTTCTACGACGAAATCGACCGCCTGGCGCGCTACGCCGACAGCCTGGAGGTCTGAGGTTGACGGCCGGCACAGCGGGCCGGCCGCACCGCGTTCGGAGAATGAGCCGATGTTCTAACCGCCGCCGCGGCCGGCGCGAGTTATCATTCAAACGCACTCCGGCGTAGCGGGGCGCTATCCGCCGCCATGCCGCAAACCGAGGAGCACCGTGAGTTTGCACGCCAACTCGTTCAGGATCGGTCTGTTCGTCACGCTGCTGGTTTGCCCGGCGGTCGCGAAGGTGGATTTGCCGACGCCGCGCTTCTTCGTGGAAGACCAGGCCGGCATCATTCGCGACGACGTCGAGCAGAAGCTCAATCGCCTGCTGGCCGCCCTCGAGCAGAAAACCGGCGCCCAGGTCATCGTCTACACCATCCAGACGCTCGACGGCGAACCGATCGAGCAGTTCACGCTGCGCCATGCCGAGAAGTGGCAACTCGGCCAGAAGGACAAGGACAACGGCGTGCTGGTGCTGATCGCGCTGCGCGACCGCAAGTACCGCATCGAGGTGGGCGAAGGCCTCGAAGGCGCCCTGCCCGATGGCCTGGTCGGCTCGATCGGCCGCAAGTATTTTCGTACCTATTTCCGCCGGGGCGACTACACCACCGGCATCTACCGCGGCATGCTGGCACTGATAGAGAAGATCGCGCAGGAGTACAAGGTCGAACTGCCCGGCCTGGTCGCGGCCACGGCTGCCAGCGCACGACACACCGGCGCCACCCGCCAGCGTGGCAACGGCACGCGCACCTACAGCCGGCGCGAGTCGGCGATGGGTTGCTGCTGTTCGTTCACCCCGCTGTTGCTGATCCTCATCGTCCTCGGCGGCCTGCGCTCACGCATGGGCTACCACCGGCGCTGGGCCTACGGCGGCTCCAGCTCGTGGTTGTGGTGGCTGCTGCTGGGCAGCATGATGGGCGGCGGTCGGCGCCACCACGGCGGCTTCGGCAGCGGTTTCGGTGGCGGCTTCGGCGGCGGCGGCTTCGGCGGTGGCGGTTTCGGCGGCGGCGGCTTTGGCGGGTTCGGCGGCGGGGGCGGGGGCAGTTTCGGTGGCGGAGGTGCCAGTGGTGGCTGGTAGAACGTGTGAACATTGCGGAAACGTCCTGGCCGATCCCCGCGCCAGGTATTGCAACCAATGCGGAAAGGCCCTGACCATGAAAAAGCGTTCCGGAATAGCAGGCGTGCTGCTCGGCGTGCTGGTCGTCATAATCGCCCTGGGCGTGGTCGGCGGCGGATGCGCCATCAGCGGCTATAACCGCGCCGTCAACCTCGACCAGGAGGTCAAGAAGGCCTGGTCCGACGTCGAGACGATGCTCCAGCGCCGCTACGACCTGATCCCCAACCTGGTCGAGACCGTCAAGGGCTACGCCAGGCACGAAGACAAGCTCTTTACCGCCATCGCCGAGGCCCGCACCAGGTACTTCCAGGCCAAAACCCCGGGCGACAAGATGAAAGCCGCCCGCGGCATCGAGGGGCTGCTCTCGCGGCTGCTGGTCCTGCGCGAGGCATATCCCGAGCTCAAAGCCCAGGAGGGCTTCCTGCGGCTCCAGGACGAGCTGGCCGGTACCGAGAACCGCATCAGCGTCGCCCGCAAACGCTACAACGACGCCGTGCGACGACTCAATACCTACTGCCGCAGCTTCTTCGGACGCATCTTCTGTGGCTGGGCCGGGGTCGAACCCGCCGAATACTTCGAAATGCAGCCCCAGGCCAAGGAAGTCCCGAAGGTCGACTTCGGCGGCGATTGATCCGCCTCAGCGCGGCTGCGCCGACTGATTGCCTGATTGGCCGCCGGACTGCTGCGCCGCGGGCGCGGTGGGCGCAAGCACCTCCAGCGCTGCCGTGTCGCTGGTGGTTGTGCCGCACGAGTTGGTGATCTGCACGTCATAGTTGCCGCTGTCGTCTGGCGCCAGCGGTCCGAGCATCAGGTCCGCTGCGTCGGCCCCCGGCAGGTCGGTCCCGTTCTTGCGCCACTGGTAGCTGACCTGCTCATCGCGCGTGGTCAGGCGCTGGTGCCAGACCAGCGGCGAGCTGGGCACCGGGTCGGCCGGCAGCTCCGAAGTGTAGACCGTGGCCAGGCCGTGCACCGTCTGGCCGAAGCTCACGCTCTGCGGATGCGCCCCACCCCAGAAGTAGGTGTGATCATCGGGCCAGGCGGCGCCGATGATGTACCACCGTCCGGCCGTCAGCGTGACGTGTAACTCGCCCGAGGCGTAGAAGCCTGGTCCGTTGGCCGTCGCCGTCACCGTGTCCTGCGCGACGAGCGCATACGGCCCCTGCTCGTCGTCGGTGGCTTCGTAGACGAAGAAGGTCAGCGGCCCGGCTGTGGCGACGTCGAGGTACTGCTCGATACGCGTCAGCACGACCGTGGTGTCGACCGCGTACGAGTTGCCGCGCAGCCGCGGCCCGGTGCTCGAATACGTCGGACTGCCCACCGTGTCCTCGAAGGTCTCGTAGCTGGACGGGTCGAGCACCACGCTGAGCGTCACGCTGGCGCCGGCCCGGTATCGGCCGCCCGCGGGCTGCTGCGCGATCACCGGACCGCTCAGCACGTCGACCACTGCCGGGTCGGAGACCACCTGGCCGCAGAGGTTCGAGATCACCACGTCGTAGATGCCGGCGTCGTTGGGGTCGACCGCGGCAAGATCGTACGTGGCCGCGGTGGCCCCGGGGATGTCCTGCCCGTCGAGCCGCCACTGATACGCCAGGCTGGTGCCGTCGGCCGTAACGGCCAGCGTCAGCGGCTGGCCGACGCAGACGACTGCGCCGGCCGGCTCCTGGGTGATCGCGGCCGGCGCATCGACCGTCACCAGCGCCCCGGCCGACTCGACGCTCCCGCAAGCGTTGCTGACCAGCACCGTGTACGTGCCGGCGTCGTCGGTGGCCACGGGGTCGATCGTCAGGGTGGCGCCGGTCTCACCCGGCAGGTCGACGCCGTCCTTGCGCCACTGAAAGCCCAGGTTCTCTCCGTCGGCGGCGACCGAGAGGCTGAGGGCCTCACCGGCGCAGAGCTGCGCGTCGTTGGGGTCGCTGGTGACGGTCGGCGGGCCGCCGGAGACGGTCACCACCGCCGGATCGCTGGTCAGCGTCTCGCAGGCATTAGACACGATGACGTCATAAGTGCCGGCGTCGTTTGATGTTGCGCCGTTGATGGCCAGCGAGGGGCCGGTCTCACCCGGCAGGTCGACGCCGTCCTTACGCCACTGGTAGCTCAGGCCGGGGCCGCTGGCGACCACGAACAGCAGCACGTCGTCTCCGGCGCAAGCGTCCCAGCCACTCGGCTGCTGCGTGATGGTAACGCCTTCGGCGAGCGTCACCGCCACCACATCGCTGTAAACCGTGCCGCAGGAGTTGGCTATCACCACGTCGTAGTTGCCGACGTCGGCCGCCGACATGCCGTGGATCGTGTAGCTCGAGCTGGCCGCCCCGGGGATGGGGGCGTCGTCCTTGCGCCACTGATAAGTCATTGCCAGGTCGGAAGTTGTGATCCGCTGGCAGTACGCGGCCTCGTTGGTGTTGGCCGGCGGCGGATCGGGCAGCGGCGAGGTGTAATTCAGCGCAAAACCCGCCAGGCTGCTGCCGAAGCTGGTCGCCTGCGGATGCACGTAGCTCCAGTAGTAGCTGTGCGCGTCGGCCCAGGCGGCTCCAATGATGTAGTACCGGCCCGCGACCAGCGGCACCGCCAGCGCGTTGGAGGAATAGTAAGCCGGGCCGCTGGTGCTGGTGGTGATCGAATCCTGCGCGATCAGCGTATACGGGCCGCCGTAAGCGTCAGCCTCGTAGACGAAAAACTCGATCGTGCCGGGGGCGCTGAGGTCGAGGTACTGCTCGATGCGGGTAAGCGTGGTGTCGTTGTCGACGCGGTAGTAGTTGCCGCGGATGCGGGCGCCGCTGCCGCCGCTGGAGGTGCCGCCGACGGTGTCCGTGCTGGAAGTGCCTGTGTTTGAGAGGGTTACGGACAGCGTGTAGTCGGCCCCGGCGCAGACCTCACCGCCGACCGGCTGGGTGACTATCTGCGGCCCGGCGTCGACGATCAGGGCGGCGGCGTCGCTGGCCACCCAGCCGAAGTCGTTGGCCACGATGACGTCGTAATTGCCTGTGTCCAAAGTGGTTACGGCCGTGAGCGTCAGCGTGGCCGAGTTCGCGCCGCTGATCGGTACGTCGTCTTTGCGCCACTGGTAGCTCAGATTGCTGCCCTCGGCCACGACGGTGAATGTCACGTCGGCGCCGACGCACACGGTCTGGCTCTGCGGCTGCTGCGTGATGGCAGGGGGGGAGTTGGGGTCCTGTCCGAGCGTCGCACCGGTGATCAGCAACAGGGTCAACGTGGCCGACGCAAAGGCAAAGCGCATGGCTGACTCCCTCTCGAGCGTCTGACCCGAAACGGACTCCACAGTCCCGCACGTCAAACTATCGGCAGGTCGGCCGTGCACGCGCCAGCGGCCCGCGGGCGGATAGAATACCCCGCATGGCAAAGGACAAACGCAAGGGACGCAAGCTGCGCGTGGACTTTCGCCGCAATCGCCAGCAGCGGCGCCGCGGCGACGACTGGACGCGCAGGTACTACGAGAACCGGGACGAGCTGGCCGACGAGGTGCTGCGCGAGTCGGTGCGGGCCAAGGGCGAGCTGTCGCGCAGGCGCACCATCATCGTGGACGAAGATGACGCGCCCGTGGTCGACCAGGAGCACTGGCTGCGCGGCATCGTCTGCTCGGTGCACGGACTGATCTGCCGCGTCGACGACCAGCAGGGCCGCAAGTGGGAGTGCGTGGTGCGGCGGGTGCTGCGCACGCTGCTGATCGAACAGCGCTCCAGCGTCACCGTCGGCGACCGCGTGTGGTTCAGCGACCATTCCAGAGACCACGGCAGCGAGCTGGTAGGCGTGATCGAACGGGTCGAACCGCGGCAGACGGTGCTTTCGCGGCGCGACCGCCGCGGGCGCGAGCACGCCATCGTGGCCAACGCCGACCAGTTGCTCATAGTCACCAGCATCGCCCAGCCGGCCCTCAAACCGCACCTGATCGACCGGTATCTGGTGGCGGCCGGCAAGGGCGATCTGCGACCGGTCATCTGCTTCAACAAGTTCGACCTCGCGGCCGAGGCGGTGGATCTCGAGCACGAGGACCTGGCCGGGGCGGCCGAGAAGTACGCCGCCTTGGCGACTCCGAGTACCGAGGAAGTGATCGCCGAGTTCGCGGCGCTGGGCTACCGCTGCCTGCGCACCAGCGCCACCACCGGGCTGGGCCTGGACGAGCTGCGCGAAGAGCTGCGCGACCACGTGACGGTACTCTCCGGCCAGAGCGGCGTGGGCAAGAGCTCGCTGCTCAACGCCTTGCAGCCGGGGCTGAACCTGGCGGTGCGCGAGGTCAGCGCCGAAAACGAGAAGGGCCGGCATACCACTTCGCTGGCCACGCTGCTGAGGCTGGACTTCGGCGGCTACGTGGTGGATACGCCGGGCATCAGACAGTTCGAGCTGTGGGACGTGGCTCCCGGCGAGCTGGAGGCCTACTTCTGCGAGTTCGTCCCCTTCATCCCGCAGTGTCGCTTCAAGGACTGCCACCACTACCAGGAGGCCGGCTGTGCGGTGACGGCCGCGGTCGAGCGGGGCGAGATCAGCGGGCGGCGCTACTACAGCTATCTCAAGATGCTCGAGGAGGCCGCCGAGCGGCGGGAGCGGTGATTTTTGCGCGGTCTAATGCCGCGCGCGGCCAATGGCCGATAAGATAGCAAGCTGTATCGCCCGGGCGCCGGGCATGTGTGTCGGTTAATCCGCGAAGGAGAGTTGCGATGAAGAGCAAGACGGCAAAGGTCCTGGCCGTAGCTGCCGTGCTGGTACTCACGTCGGCGGCGCTGGCCCAGGAAACCACCACCAACACCACCTTCTTCGGCCTTGACTTCGGCAGCTTCAACCTCGCCTCGTGGCTGGGCGACCTCGGCGGCTC
>CAZRSM010000199.1:0-3457 GCA_964602755.1 uncultured Planctomycetales bacterium | reverse complement strand
TCCAGCTCGGCTTCGAGGGTATTGGGGTTGGTGACGAAGTAGGGCGAGATGAAGCCCTTGTCGAACTGCATACCCTCGACGTGCTCCCAGGTGGTCTCGAGGCTCTTGCCCTCTTCGACCTCGACCACGCCGTCCTTGCCGACGCGCTCGAAGGCCTCGGCCAGCATCCTGCCGACCTCGGCATCGCCGTTGGCGCTGATGGTGGCCACCTTGGCGATGTCACCCTTGCCGCTGACCTTGACGGCCTGCTTGGCGATCTCCTTGACCACCACATCGACGGCGGCGTCGATGCCGCGCTTGAGGGCCATGGGATTGGCGCCGGCGGTGACGTTCTTGAGACCTTCGGCGTAGATGGCCTCGGCCAGGACGGTGGCGGTGGTGGTGCCGTCGCCGGCCACGTCACTGGTCTTGGAAGCCACCTCGTTGACCAGCTTGGCGCCCATGTTCTGGAACGGCTCGGGCAGCTCGATCTCCTTGCTGACGGTCACACCGTCCTTGGTGACCCGGGGCGAACCCCAGGACTTGTGCAGCAGGACGTTGTGCCCGACCGGGCCGAGCGTGCTCTTGACCGTCTTGGCGAGCTTGCGCACGCCCTCGAGGATCTGCGCCCGGGCGTGTTCGGCGTACATCAACTGCTTGGCAGCCATGTTGTCTACCTCACTTGGACTGTTCTTTCGGCAACTGCGACAGTGCCGGCGACTCGCTGCCCGGCTGCGGGCGCGGAGCCGAGCCGGCCGGCCGATCCGCCGCCGCGGCAAACCGGGCGGCAGCCGGCGTCTACATATCAACTCACGCCTTGACCGCGAGGATGTCGCTCTCGCGCAGGATGACGTACTCGTCGCCGTCCAGCTCGATCTCGGTTCCGCTGTACTTGCCGTAGAAAACGACGTCGCCGACCTTGACCGACATCTCGCCGCGCTGGCCGCTCTTGAGCAGCTTGCCGGGGCCGGCGGCGATCACCTTGCCCTGCTGGGGCTTCTCGCGGGCGGTGTCCGGCAGGACGATCCCGCCGGCGGTCTTCTCCTCGGCCTCGAACGGTTCGACGACCACGCGATCATCGAGCGGACGAATCTTGATCTTCTTGGCAGTGGCAGTAGCCATCGTTGCTTCTCCTGAAAAGTCTTCGACCTCGGTCTCGTGCCTATCGTGCATCTGCGGGCCGACCGGCCGGCGGCTCATCACCGCCCCGGCCGCAACCGCAGCCAGTTCGCCACCTGGCACTGGCAATTACTACATCATGTCCATTCCGCCCATGCCGCCCATCTCGTCCATGCCGCCGCCGGGGCCGGTCTTCTTCTTGTCTTCCGGCTTGTTGGCGACCAGGCAGGCGGTCGAGAGCAGAATGCGGGCCACGCTGCTGCCGTTCTCCAGGGCGCAGCGGACCACCTTGGTCGGGTCGATGATGCCCATCTTGAACATGTCGCCGTACTCGCCGCTGTCGGCGTTGAAGCCGAAGCTCAGCTTGTCGTTGGCCTCGACCTTGCGCAGCACGACGGCCGGCTCATAACCGGCGTTGAGCACGATCTGCCGCAGCGGCACGGTCAGGGCCTCGACCACGATGCGCACGCCGGCGCGCTCGGCCTCGCCCTTGATGCGGAAGTTCTCGAGCGCCTTGCGGGCCCGCACCAGGGCCACGCCGCCGCCGGGAACGATGCCCTCTTCGATGGCGGCCCGGGTGGCGTGCAGGGCATCCTCGACCAGGGCCTTGCGCTCCTTGAGCTCGGTCTCGGTGGGGGCCCCGACGTTGATCTGGGCCACGCCGCCGGCCAGCTTCGCCAGCCGCTCCTGGAGCTTCTCGCGATCGTAGTCACTGGTGGTCTGCTCGATCTCGCGCCGGATCATCTCGATGCGGCCCTGGATCTCCTTGGTGTCGCCGGCGCCTTCGATGATGGTGGTGTTGTCGGCGTCGATGCGGATGCGCTTGGCCTGGCCCAGGTCGGCGATCGAAACCGAGTCCAGCTCGATGCCCAGGTCCTTGAAGATGGCCTTGCCGCCGGTAAGCACCGCAATGTCCTGGAGCATGGCCTTGCGCCGGTCGCCGTACCCGGGAGCCTTGACGGCGGCGACTTCGAGGATGCCGCGCAGCTTGTTGACCACCAGCTTGGCCAGGGCCTCGCCCTCGACGTCCTCGGCGATGATCAGCAGCGGCCGCTTGGCCTTGGCGATCTTCTCGAGCAGCGGCACCAGCTTGGTCACGCTGCTGATCTTGTCCTCGTAGACCAGCACGTAGGCCTTGTCGAGCACGACCTCCATGTTGTCGGGGTCGGTGACGAAGTGCGGGCTGAGATAGCCGCGGTCGAACTGCATGCCCTCGACCACGTCGACCGTGGTCTCGAGACTCTTGCCCTCCTCGACCGTGATCACGCCGTCCTTGCCGACCTTGGTGAAGCAGTCGGCCATGATCTCACCGACGCTGCGGTCGTTGTTGGCCGAGACCGACGCGATGTTGATGATGTCGTCGGTCTTCTTGACATCGACCGGCTTGGAGATGTTGTGCAGCTCGTTGACCACGGCCTTGACGGCGGCCTCGATGCCGCGGTTCAGACCGTTGGGGTCGAAGCCGGCCACCACGTGCCGCAGGCCTTCCTTGTAGATGGCCTCGGCCAGAACCGTGGCGGTGGTGGTGCCGTCGCCGGCCACGTCACCGGTCTTGCTGGCCGCTTCCTTGACGAGCTGGGCGCCCATGTTCTCGTACTTGTCGTGCAGCTCGATCTCCTCGGCGACCGAGACGCCGTCCTTGGTCACCGTGGGAGCACCCCAACCCTTGTCGAGGACGGCGTTGCGTCCCCGCGGGCCGAAGGTGCTCTTGACCGCGTTGGCGAGCTTCTCGACGCCCGCCGTGATGGCCTGCTGGGCCTCGCTGTCGAATGCCAACTGCTTGACCGCCATGGAAAGCCTCTCCTTACCGTTATGGCAGATGACTGACTTCACGAGGCGTGGCGGCGGCGCACAGCGCGCGTACCACGCCGGACAACCGGTGGATATGCAAAAGCGGTGCCAACGGGCCCGACGGGCGGCGACCTTTGTAAGAGCTTGTACATTAATATCTTATGAGAAGCCCCCACCGGATCGCCGGTGACGCGTACTGTCGGCCTGTCAGCCGACCGGCCCGACAGTGCCGTTCTGACACCACGGGCACCCGGCTATCCACATCTGATAATGCTTAATGGTACCCGAAACATGCGCATTCCGGCCGGGTTTGTCGAAACCGGTTTGACTTGCGGGCTGCCGCGGGCCTATCAACAGTGACGAGAGGGGTATCTCGTCGGGGCACACAGCTTCTACACGCACCGCGCCAAACCGCTGGGCGAGAAAAGGAGCCATAGGTATGCGCTTGGGTAGAACCGTCTTCGTCTGCGCGCTGGCCGCAGGCCTCAGTGCCGCAACTGCCTACGCCAGCACCATTTACTGGAGCAACTACCGCAGCGACGCGTCCGGGGCGATACAATCGCTCGAC
>CAZRSM010000198.1:0-18362 GCA_964602755.1 uncultured Planctomycetales bacterium | reverse complement strand
TTCTCGCTGCTGCTGGACTTCAGCTATCCCGACGGGTTGCCATCCGTGGTCAACCCCGGCGAGCCGACCACCGTCGTGGTCCAGATAGACGAGGTTGCGGGCACGTATCAGAGCGGCACGGCCCGGATGTACTATCGCGTCGACGGCGGGGCTTTCAGTGCCCAGACGCTCACGCCGCTGGGCGGCAGCCAGTTCCAGGCCATGCTGCCGGCGGCCGCCTGCGGCAGCACCATCGAGTACTACTTCCAGGCCGAGACCACCGGCGGCGCGGTCGTGACCGATCCCCACGACGCGCCGACCAGCGTGTTCGCCTCCGACGTCTTCGAGGTCAGCGTGCTCTTCGCCGACGACATGGAGACCGATACCGGCTGGACCGTCGGCGCCCCGGGTGACACCGCCACCACCGGCATCTGGAACCGCATGGATCCCGAATCCACCGCCGCCCAGCCGGAGGACGACCACACGCCCGGCGGCGTCAACTGCTGGGTCACCGACGGCCGGGCCGGCTACAGCATCGGCAGCTACGACGTCGACGGCGGGCGCACCACCCTCATATCGCCCACGCTCGACCTGAGCGGCGCCACCGACCCGATCATCAGCTACTGGCGCTGGTATTCCAACGACCAGGGCGCCTCGCCCAACGCCGACGTCTTCACCGTCGACATCAGCAACGACGGCGGCAACACCTGGGTCAACGTCGAAACCGTCGGCCCCAGCGGCCCGGAAACCTCCGGCGGCTGGTACTACCACGAGTTCAACGTGGCCGACTTCGTGACCCCCACCGCCAACGTCAAGCTGCGCTTCATCGCGGCCGACGAGGGCGACGGCTCCATCGTCGAGGCGGCCATCGACGACCTGACCGTCGAGTCCCTGGGATGCAGCCAGCCGGCCTGCCCGGGCGATTTCAACGGCGACGGCACGCGCGACCTGGCCGACCTGTCGATCATGCTGGCCAATTACCCCACCGCCGGCGGGGCCACCTACGAGATGGGTGACATGGACGGTGACGGCGACGTCGACCTGACCGACCTGGCGCTGCTGCTGGCGGTCTACGGGGCCGATTGTCCGTGACGTCCTGAAGCCGCCTGACCGCGGCCGACACCAACCCGGCCGGTCGTCGCCCGTGCGATGATCGGCCGGTCGTCTTGCGCCCCGTCGGCGGCGGCCGGCTAATATACGGTGGTAATGTCGCGCAACGGCAAGGTCATCGTGGCGATGTCGGGCGGCGTGGATTCGTCCGTCGCGGCCTGGATGCTCAAGCAACAGGGCTATGAGTGTCTGGGCGTCTTCATGCGCATCGGCCAGCATGCCGGCGCCGCCGACAGTTGCCCCAGCGACGGCCGCCGGCTGCGGCACGGCTGCTGCTCGGCGGCCGACGCCGCCGATGCGCGGGCCATCGCCGGCCGACTGGGCATTCCTTTCTACGTGCTGGATTTCGAGCGCGAGTTCGACCAGATCGTGGACTACTTCGTCGACGAGTACGTCGCCGGCCGTACGCCCAACCCCTGCATCGTCTGCAACATCCGGCTCAAGTTCGGTCGTCTGCTGCAATACGCCGACCTGGTCGACGCCCAGTACGTGGCCACGGGGCACTACGCGCGCGTGCTGCCCGGGCCGCAGCTGGCACGGGCGAAGAATGCGGCCAAGGACCAGTCCTACGTGCTCTTCGGCATCCGCCGCAGTGATCTGGGCCGCTGTCTGTTTCCGCTGGGCGAGGTGGACGACAAGGCCCAGGTGCGGGCCGTGGCCGCCGAGCTGGGCCTGCGCGTCCACGACAAGCCCGACAGCCAGGAGATCTGCTTCGTGCCGCAGGGCGACTATCGCGAACTGATCCGGCAGCGCCGCCCCGAGGCCTTCACGCCGGGCGAGCTGCGCGACACCAGCGGTCGCGTGCTCGGCCGCCACCAGGGGCTGGCGGCCTACACCATCGGCCAGCGGCGCGGCCTGGGCATCGCCGCCGGCGAGCCGCTGTACGTCACCCGCCTCGACGTGCTGGACAACGCCGTCATCGTGGGCCGGCGCGAGGCGCTGCTACGCGAGCGGCTGATCGCAGCGGGTGTCAACTGGCTGGCCGATCCGCCGCCCGCCGGCTGCGGCCTGCCCTGCCACGTCAAGATCCGCTACACGCACTGTCCCGCCGCGGCCCGGCTGACCGTCTTGCCAGAGGCTGCCGAAGCTGCGGGGTCGCCGCAGCGCGTCGAGGTCGTTTTCGAGCAGCCCCAGCCGGCGGTCACGCCGGGGCAGGCCGCCGTCTTCTACGACGACCAGATCGTCCTCGGCGGCGGCTGGATAGAGCGGCAGTGAGCGGCGAGGCAACGAAACGGCACGCAGGGGGGGACTGCCCACCGGCAATGAAGAATGGCGAATGCCGGATTGCTGCGCCACGGGCGCGGCGTGGCTGCGCAGCTACTGGTCGTCGGCCAGGGCTTCGAGCACCGCCTGGCGCAGCAGCGGCAGCATGAGCTCGTGGTGTCCGGTCACACTGTGCCCGCAGCCGGGCCGCACCGGTCGCGTGACCACGTTCTGGGTCGGGCGATAGTGCCGCAACATGTCGAAGTTGGCGGTGTGCATCGCGTCGAGGTCATGGCCCAGGTTGCGGGCCACCGAGACGGCCTTGAGGAACACTTCCGGCATGATGACCGCCGAGCCGAAGTTGAGCCACACGCCGCCGGCGCCGCCCGGCTCGGCGGCCCCGAGCCGGGCCACCACGGCGCAGATACGCCGGAAATCGGCCATGCTGGCGGCCCCGATCGCCGCCCCGTCGGCCTGCGGGTGCATGTGCACCGTGTCGGTTCCCAGAGCCACGTGGACGGTCGCCGGTATGCGGCAGCGGCACGCGGCGGCGAAAATGCTGGCTGCCCGGTGGGGGGCCTGGCGCTGCTCGAGCAGCTCGCCCAGAGCCCGGCCCAGCCCGCGCCCGTCGGCCCCGCGCCGCGCGGCCTCGTTCATCCGCTGGCAGGTCTCGAAGACCATGCCGAAGCTGCCATCGCGGATGGTCTCGGCCACTTCCTCGCTGGTGTTGCCGGTCTCGGCCAGCTCGAGGTCGTGGATCGCGCCCGAGCCGTTGGTGGCCACTGCGGTTATGACGCCGCGCTCGATCAGGTCGACCACCAGCGGCGAGCAGCCGGTCTTGATCACGTGGCCGCCGAAAGCGAAGACCACCGGCCGCCCGGCCCGGCGGGCGGCGACGATGGCCGCGGCCACGGCCCGCAGCTCGCGGGCTGCCAGGTAGTCGGGCAGATCGGCCAGCCACTGGGCGAAACTGCCCCCCGGCTCGGTGGGACGGCCCAGCCCGGCGGTGCTCACCTTGTGTTGCCGCGCGCTGCGCGAGCGGAAACGCAGCTTGTCGAAATCCAGCGGCGGCGGATCGTTCACGCGTGTTCCTCCAAAGCCGCTCTCAGCAGCTCGTCGAACAGCCCCCCCGGGTCGTCGAGCTGCAGGCGCACCTCCAGGCGCGCCAGCGGCAGTTCGTCGGGCGAGCCGGCAGCCCACAACGGCGCCAGTTTGACCCAATCCTTGCGCGTTGTCACCACCAGGTCGGCCCCGCAGCGGCGCGCCACCCGGACGATGCGCTGCACGTGCCGCGGCCGGTAGTGCTGATGGTCGGCGAAGACCACCGGCTCGCACAGCCGCCCCGCCAGGTGCCCGACGCTGCGCAGAAACGTGTCGGGATTGCCCAGGCCGCAAATCGGCAAAACGTTGTGATAGGCCAGCGTGCCAGGCTCGGCCGGCTCTTCGTCGGCGAAAACCAGCGCGGTCGGGCGTACCTCGGCCCGCAGTACCGGGGCGTCGGCGTTGCGGGCTGCCAGCGCGCGTTCGATGTCGTGGAGCTGGCTGGCGGGCAACTGGTTGGCCCGCGTGATGATGAACAACCCGGCCCGCCGCAGGCCGCTCAGCGGCTCACGCAGCCGGCCGGCCGGCAATACGGCCCCGCCACCCCAGGGTCGCAGGGCGTCTATCAGCACCACGTCGAGCTGGCGGCGCAGCCGGCGGTGCTGGAAGCCGTCGTCGAGCACCAGACAGTCGACGCCGAAGCGCTCGACCGCCGTGGCGGCGCCGGCCACGCGATCGGGATCGACCACGATCGGCACGTCAGGGATGGCCTGGCGCAGCTCGCGCACCTCGTCGGCGGCCTCGGGCGGCTTGGAGCCGTAGCCGCGGCTCAGTACGCCCGGTCGGCGGCCCATGGCCAGCAGACGCCGGACGGTTTCGATCACGACGGGGGTCTTGCCCGTGCCGCCGACGGTGATGTTGCCGATGCTGATGGTGGGCACGGGGGCCGGATGCGAGGCACCCGCCAGCCGGTCGTAACGCCAGTTGCGCACGCGCACCGCGGCGGCATAGGCGGCCGCCAACGGCCAGAGGACCAGGCGTTGCACCATCGGCAGACTGTCGCTGATCGCGCTCACGCCGCAGAGTTTACCCCGCCCGCACCGCGGCGCCATTGCCGGGCCGCCAAGGGCGCCGAGGCGCAGGGTGGGCACTGCCCACCACGAGCGTCGCTGTGACAACGCATGTCCTCGCGCCCCCGTTCGCGCTGCTGGCCCGGGGAACAGGTCGGCCGGTGGCCCTGGTGTCGCATCGCGCTGCTACTGCTGCTGATGAGCGGTTCTGGATTCTGCCGCCAGGTATCCCGCCTCGGTTTGCCACTCGATGGCCAGCGGCACGCCGGCGGTCAGCGGGACGCGCGGTTTGTAGCCCAGCAGCTCGCGGGCCTTGGAGAGGTCGGCCACGTAGCGGGTGACTTCGCCCGCGCGGGCCGGCTCGTAGCGCACCTGCGGCTCGGCGCGCAGCGCCAGGCTGATCAGGTTGACCAGATCGACCAGCGTGGCCCCCTGGCCGAAGGCCAGGTTGATCGTCTCGCGGCGCACCTTGCCGCCGACCAGGGCGTCGATGCCGGCCAGTACGCCGGCGGTGCAGTCGTCGACGTAGGTGAAATCCAGCACCTTCTCTGCCCCGTACACGACGATCGGTTCTCCGGCCGCGATGCGCCGGATGAACAGCGGGATCACGCGCTCCAGACGCTCGATGTCGCAGTCGTAGCGGCCGTAGACGTTGCTGAAGCGGAAGACCAGGCACGGCAGGTCGTAGCACTTGGCATACGAATAGATGTAGGCCTCGCCGGCGATCTTCGAGGCGCTGTACGGGCTTTCGGCCACCACGAAGTCGGCTTCCGACTCGTCGGTGATGTGCCGGTGAATGTCGCCGTAGACCTCCCGCGAACTGCCGAACAGGATCGGCGTCCTGCTGCGGCGGCAGTACTCGAGCACGTTGAAGGCCATCTGCATGTTCTCCAGGGCCCGCACGGGGTGCTCGACCAGCTCGAAGACCTTGGCGTGGGCGGCCAGGTGCAGCACGGCGTCGAAGCGGCCGGAGACCGGCAGCTCGCCGGGGGCCAGACGCGTCAGGTCGCACTGAACGGTCTCGACCGCCTGCGTCCAGGTGTTGGGCCGCGCGTCGAGCCCGACGACCCGGTCGCCGCGCTCGAGCAGCGCCAGGGCCACGTTGGTACCGATCTGTCCACTGGAGCCGGTGATGAGAATACGCATGGGTATCGTGGTTCTCCGCGTAGCTGGTGGCCGGTGCGATCCGCTCCTGTGCCCGCCGTTGAAAGCTGGGCAGCCGCCGACCGCAGTCATCACTGACCTATGCCGTACTCCTTGATCTTGCGATACAGCGTGCGCGTGCCGATGTTGAGCATGCGGGCGGCCTGTTCGCGGTTGCCGCCGGTGGCCTGCAGGGTACGTTCGATCATCAGCCGCTCGACTTCGTCCATGGTCAGGCCCACCAGGCTGCCGGCCGAGACCGGCACGATGTCGCGCGAGCCGCGGATCGACTCGGGCAGGTCGTCGGCCTCGATGCGGCGGTCCTCGACCTCGCAGGCCACCGACTCGATCACGTTCTTCAGTTCGCGGACGTTGCCGGGCCAGTAGTACTTGGTCAGCAGTATCATCGCCTCGCTGGAGATGCCCTCGACGCTCAGCCCGTGTTCGCGGTTGGCCTGCTGCAGCAGGTAGTGGGCCAGCACGGGTATGTCCTCGCGCCGCTGCCGCAACGGCGGCACCTCGATCACCCACTGGTTGAGGCGGTAGAACAGGTCCTCGCGGAACTCACGCTGTTCGACTTTCTGCTTCAAGTCGGCGTTGGTGGCGGCGATCACGCGCACGTCGGCCTTGAACACCTCGGTCGAGCCGACCGGCGTGTATTCGCGCACTTCGAGCACGCGCAACAGCTTGGCCTGCATGCGCATGGGCATGTCGCCGATCTCGTCGAGGAACAGCGTGCCGCCCTCGGCCGCCGCGAAGTAGCCCTTGCGATCGGCGATGGCCCCGGTGAACGAACCTTTGACGTGGCCGAACAATTCGCTCTCGATCAGGGTTTCGCTCAGCCCCGCGCAGTTGAGCGACTTGAAGGGCCTTCTGGCGCGGTCGGAGCAGCGGTGGATGGCGCGGGCGATCAGGTCCTTGCCGGTCCCGGTCTCGCCCAGGATCAGCACGGTGAGCTTGTTGCGGGCGGCCTTCCTGATGCGCTCGATGATGCGCTGCATGGGCGGCGAGTTGCCCACCAGCCCCTCGAAGCTCTCGATCTGGGCCGCTTCGAGCGAGCGGCGCAGCATGTGGTCTTCGCGCCGGGCCACAACCTGCCGGGCGGCCTCGCCGATCGGGTCGACCAGCTCCTCGTCGTTTTCGGGGTTGGGCAGCGGGATATACTTGATGCGCCGCGGCTCGATCCGCGGCGCCGGCCGGTTGTTGCCCAGGGCCATCAGGGCCGAGTCGGGGGCCAGCTCGTCGAGCAGATCGGCCAGCGGCCGGGCGGTATCGACGCCGTCGATGGGGGTGACCGCCACCACCACGTCGGGAATGCGCGTGCGGATCGACTGTCTGGCCTCGTCTAAAGTGCGCGCCACGCGGCAGGCGTGGCCGTGCTTGGCGCGCAGCATCTCGGCCAGCTTGCGGCCCTTCTCCTCGACCGAGGGCAGAATCAGTATGAACGCGGTGTGTGCCATGCGTCGCTGCCGTCCGGATTCGTCGGCGCCGGTGGCCGTCGGGCGCGGCGGTCCGGGCCGGATTGGCCGGGACGGCGCCGACATGGTATCGTATCGTTTCAGCGAGTCATCAGAAAGGCGGCCGCATATGTCATGGATCGACACCAGTCCGCCCGCAGGCGCCGACGGCATGCTCGAGCGTCTGTTCGCGGCGGCCCGGGCCCGGGCGGGACGGGTGTTCAACATAGTGGCGGTAATGGGCCCCAATCCGCCGGTGCTGCGGGCCTCGATGGGCCTGTACCAGGAGGTGATGTTCGGACGCTCGCCGCTGAGCCGGGCCCAGCGCGAGCTGCTGGCGGTGGTGGTCGGCCGGGCCAACGGCTGCCGCTACTGAGTGCAGGCCCACGCCAACGACCTCCGGGTTGAGGGCGACCAGCAGTGGGAAACCGTGGCCGCCGGCGAGCTGCCGGAGCCCGAGCGACGCGATGCCTTCGTGCATCAGGTGGTCGACGACTGGCGGGCGGCCGGGCTGAACGCGGCGATGCGGGCGCTGTGCGAGTATGCCGAGCGGCTGACCGTGCGACCGGCCGGGTGCCGCCAGGCCGATGTGGCCGCGCTGCGCGACGCCGGTTGGTGCGATCGCTCGATTCACGATGCGGTGCAGGTGGTGGCGTATTTCAACTACATCAACCGGGTGGCCGACGGGCTGGGAGTGGCCCCCGAGCCGGGCCTGCCCCACTGGGGCGGCTAGAGCGCACCGATGCGCCTGCGCGTGCTGACATACAACATTCACAAGGCCATCGGGGTTGACCGCAAGTTCGCTCCCGAGCGGATCGTCGAGGTGCTGCGCCATCACGCTCCGGACGTGGCCTTGTTGCAGGAGGTCGACCGCGGCGCACCGCGCTCCAACCACCTCGACCTGGCCTCGTGGCTGGCGCGCGAGCTGCAGTACCGCTATCGCGCCGCCAGCATGAACGTCGTGCTCAAGAAAGGTCGCTACGGCAACGCCACCCTCTCGCGCTTTCCCATCGGCCGGCAGCGCCATCTCGACCTGACCATCGGCTGGCACAAGCGCCGCGGCGCCCAGCACACCCGGCTGCACATTCCAGCCAACGGCCAGGAGCGCGTGGTCGACATCTTCAACGTCCACCTGGGACTCTCGGCCAGCGAGCGGCTCAGGCAGGTCCGCCGGCTGCTCGAATCGCCCGACATCCAGGCCCTGGGGCCCGACGATCCCGTGATCATCGCCGGTGACATGAACGACTGGCGCGGCGTGCTCAAACGCCGGTGCTTCACGCCGGCGGGGTTCGGTTGCGCGACCAACCGCCGCGCCGGTTCGCGCTGGTCGATCAAGTCGTTCCCGAGTTATGCTCCGGCTGGCGGACTGGACAAGGTCTTCTATCGCGGTCGTCTGCGGCCGGTGCGGGCGTTTCGCAGCCGACTGCGGCTGGCGCGCGTCGCCAGCGACCACCTGCCGGTGATCGTCGACTTCGAGCTGACCTGACCCGGCCGACTGAGCGACGCGCCGCGGAGCCAAGGCATGAATGCACGCGACGAACAGCGCGGCGAACGCGAGCTGATCCGCCGCCTGGCGCAGCGTCTGGGGCCGCAGCCGGGGCCGCTGGGCTTCGGCGACGACCTGGCGCCCGTGGCCGAGGGGGTCGGGCTGCTGTGGAGCACCGATCTGCTGACCGACGGCGTGGACTTCATCTCGACCACGCACCCCTGGCGCGCCGTGGGACGCAAGGCCCTGGCGGTCAATCTGAGCGACTGCGCCGCTTGCGCAGCAGTGCCCGTCGCCGCCCTGTGTGCCGTGGCACTGTGCGACCAGCTCAGCATGGCTGACGCCGAGGAGCTGCTGGCCGGCCTGATCGAGTGCGGCCGGCAATACGGCTGTCCCCTGCGCGGCGGCGACACCAACAGTTGGTCGGCTCCCACCGTGATCGCCGTCACGGTGATCGCCCGGCCCGCGGCGGACGCTCCCCCGGTGGGGCGCAGCGGCGCGCGGCCCGGCGACCGCGTGTATCTGACCGGCCCGGTGGGCGGCTCGCTGCTGGGGCGGCACCTCGACCCGCAGCCGCGGCTGCGCGAGGCGCTGACCATCAACCGCGCTCTGCGACCGACGGCCATGATCGACATCAGCGACGGCCTGGTGATCGACCTGTGGAACATCTGCTCCGCTTCCGGTTGCGGAGCCGAGATAGACGCGCGGTTGCTCGATCCGCTGATTCACGACGACGCCCGCGAGCGCAGCCGGCAAACCGGCCACGACCCGCTCGAGCACGCCCTGTACGACGGCGAAGACTTCGAGCTGATCGTGATCGTGCCGGCCGACGTCCCCGAGCAGCGCTGCCGCGAGCTGGGGCTGCTGCCGCTGGGCCGGATGACCGACCACCCGGCCATCGCGCTGATCTCCGCCGACGGAAGCCGCCGCGAGCTGGAACTGCGCGGCTGGGAGCATTTCACGTAGGGTGGGCTTTGCCCGCCACGCATGCCAGCACGGCAACGCACGCCCGAACGACCAATGGTCGGGGACGAAGGGACAGAGACGCAGGTCGGGCTTCGCCCGGCTTGTTCGCCGCCAGGGGCACCAGCGCGTGTGGTGAGCGGTGCCCACGCTACGTCTTTGCGTTCGAATCGTCGCCCGCCGGGTGGGGGCTCAGTCCCGTCGCAACTTTGCCACCCGCCACGCATCGTCCGGCAGCGTGTGCTCGGCCAGCGGCAACACGTCGGCGCCGGCCATGAAGAACTCCCGCCGGCCGGCATGCTCGATCCGAAACAGCGACCAGTTGTCTGAGCTGCGCCGGGCCACGTATTGTCGCAACACCGCCAGCCTCCCGGGCGGCAGCGGTCCGGCCAGTACCAGCCGGCCGCCGCGGCGCAGACGCTGTCCAAAACGGGCCAGCACCCGCCGATCCCACTCGCGCCGCGCTGACGGATCGGAGCCGGTCGACTCGCCGTCGGTCAGCAGGATCAGGTCATAGCCGGCGCCGTCGGCGCCGGCCCACACGAAGGGTTGCGGCCAGGCGGTCTGAAGGCAGCGCAGGCCGCGGGCCTGCAGCAGCTCGATCAATTCGCAGCTTTTCTGCGGCGGCGACACCGACCGGTGCGACCTGCGGCGCGGCGGATCGTCCACGGTCGGTAACAGCACGGTTGGCGCGACGAGTCCCAGGCCGCAGGCCGCCACGAACAGGGCGTTACGCAGACTTCCCGGCACTGCGCCGGCCACCAGCACGCCGGCCGCCAGCAGGCTCGTCAGCGCGGCCAGCACGATCGCCACGGCCGATACGCTGCCGCCGGCTACCACCGGCAGCCCTCCCGCCACCACGCCGCCCAACGCCGCTGCCAACACCCACGCGCGGTGCCTGGTCGGCTGCCGCGGGCCGACCAGTCCCGTCGCGGCAGCGTGCATGCTCATCGCCGCGGCCGCGGCGAGCACCACCAGCAGGCCGGCGTCGGTCGCGGCGTGGCGGTCACCCACGGCCAGTGCAATCAACAGAGCTGCCGTCAGCAACGCGCAGAACGGCCCCCACGGCAGCCGGGTGACAGGTTCGGCAAACCGCGCCAGCAGCACGCAGCCCGCCGTCCAACCGCCCGCCGCCAGGGCCGACCAGTGCGCAGGCCGCCACGGCACGCACTGGCCCGCGTTGGCTATTGCCAGCGCCAACGTGACGGCAGCCGAAGCCGACGCGATCGGCGCCAATCTCAGCAACATGCCGGCGGCCGAGAGCCGCGTGAAGCGCTGGTGGTTCTGCGGCGCCAGCGGCGTCGGGCCATTTCGCGCCACGGCCAGCAGCGCCGCCAGGCAGATCAGCAGCGGTGCCGCCAGCCTGACCGCCGCCAGATGTTGCGGCTGGGTCAGCACGCTACCGAGCGCTGCGCCACATGCCAGCGCGGCGGCCAGTGTGCCGCGCGGGCCGGTGGTCACGGTGCTCAGACGCCACCAGCCATGCAGTGCCAGCAATGCCGCGCCGGCCACGGCGCCGGTGACCAGCAAGGCCGCGGCCGCCACGGACAGCGCGGCGGCCTGCAACACCGTCGGCGGCCACAGAAAAGCGCCGGCCAGCCACAGGCGACAATCCTCGAACCGCGACGAGCCCAGCGTCAGCACGGCGCAACTGCCGGCCAGCATCAGCAGCACCAGCGCGACGGCCGAGGCTGCGGCGTCGGGGGTGGGAGGGGGGAGCGCATCCGCTCTGCCGGCCGCTTGGCGCGCGGCGAAGCGGCGAGCGGCGGCCAGCCCGCCCAGTCCTCCCAGCGCCAGCAGCGCAAGCGAGATCAGCGCGGCGTCGCACGGACCGGCCAGATGGAAGCGCAGTTCGCCGGCCGCCAGCAGCGTCGCGGCGCTCAGGCCCGCACCGGTCGCCATGGCCACCAGGAGCATCCGCGCGGGCAGGCGGACGTGCCGGCGAGCGGGTCGGCCGGCCAGGCCGAGTTCGGCCGCTTCGGCCGGCACCCGGCGCGGAGCCGGCTGGGGGCGCGCGGCGGGCGGGGACGAAGTGCGTCGTCGGCGGTTACGGGTTGCGCGTCGTCGTCGCCGGCTCAAAGTGCCTCCTGCCACCACGGTCGAGCTGGACCACCAGGCTGCCATTCTCGGCGATATCCAGGATCGTGCCAGAGTAGGTGCGGCCGTCTTCGACAAGTTCGGCCCGCCGGCCGATGTCGTCGCAGCGAGCGCGCCAGGCGGTCAGGATTTCGGCTTGCCAGCGTTGCCGATCCGGTCCGACGTCGAGTTGGGCATCGAGACAGGCGAGCAGCTCGCGGGCCACGGCCGCCCGCTCGATCGGCTCCGGGCAGACCAGCTCGAGCGACGTGGCCTGCTCGACCAGCTCGCCGAAATGACCCGCCTGCTGATAGCAGTTGATGCCGATGCCGATGACCAAAGCCCGCCGCGGCGCGTGCGGCGCGAGGGTGGTGGCTTCGACCAGTACGCCGGCCAGCTTGCGCCGGTCGGCGGTCAGGTCGTTGGGCCAGCGCAGCCGCGGCCGGCACGAGGTGGTGCGTTCGATGGCCTGGGCGGCGGCCAGGGCGGCCGCCAGGCCGGCCAGCGCCAGCAACGGCGAGTCGGCCGGCTCGTGCAGCAGCACGCTGGCCAGAACCGCCGATCCGCGCGGCGCCTGCCAGCGCCGCCGCAGGCGTCCGCGTCCGGCGGTCTGATACTCGGCCAGCGCCACCGTGCCGTCGGGCAGCGCCCCGGCCCGGCGCAGCAGGTAGCTGTTGGTACTGTCGACCCTGCCCAGCAGGACCAGCTCACGGCCGAGGCGCCCCAGAGGGCCGTGCGGCAGCACTTGCGAAGCGGTCAGCGGACCCGGCATGGCGGCGGTCCTTGCGAGGCTCTAGCTGGTCTGCTCGCGGCGCAGGGGGTATACGTGCTGCGGAGCCGGATAGCTGCCGGCCGCAATTTCGTCGACCCAGCGTCGCATGGCCGCCAGCATCGTATCACTGATCTGGGCGTAGCGCGGTACGAAGCGTGGCGGCCGCATGGTACCCAGTCCGATCATGTCCTGCGTGACCACCACGTGGCCGTGGCAGGCCGGGCCGGCGCCGCAGCCGATCACCGGCACGTCCACCGCCGCCACCACTGCCGCCGAGGCTTCGGCCGGTACCGCTTCGAGCAGGAGCATCACGGCGCCCGCGGCCACCATGCGCCGGGCGCTCTCGACCAGCTCGGCGATGGCCGCCTGGTCGCGGGCCTGGGCCTTGTAGCCTTCCGGCGAAGTGACCGTCTGGGGCCGCAGGCCGAGGTGGGCGATGGTCTGGATGCCGGCGGCCTGCAGGGCCGCGATGGTCGCGGCGCCGTCGGGCGGGGCTTCGAACTTCACCGCGTCACAGCCGGCCTGCCGGCAGAAGCGCCGCGCGGCCGCCACCACGCCATCCGGGCCGCTGCAGGTCGCCTCGTACGGCAGGTCACCGACCAGGTAGACGTCCGGCGCGCCGCGGCGCACGGCCTCGGCCAGCGTGACCATCAGGTCCAGCGGTGCCTGGCGGGTCGAGGGGTGCCCGAGGATCACGCAGGCCAGCGAGTCGCCCACCAGCAGGCTGTGCACGCCGGCCTGCTGGGCCAGTTGCGCCGTGGGATAGTCGTAGGCGGTGAGCATGGCGAAGCGCCGGCCGGCCTGTTTGAGCTGCCGCAGTGTCTGGAGGGTGATACGTCCGCTAACACCGGTCATGACAATCCTCGTGCTCTGGCGCCCGCCTCATAATAACCGCCCGCTGCGGCGGCTGCAGGGGGGCCGGCATCGGGCGGCGGGCGGAGGCTGGCCCGGGGGGCCGGACGTTTTGCATGCTAACAGTACCGGGGGACGACCGGCAGCGTTACTTGTCGCGGCGCCGAGCTGCACGTCCCCGAGCCGCGCTGTCTCCACGCGGGGCGGCGCTTCCCGCTCGAGGTCCGTGATGATCGACAACCAGGTGGATATCTGCGTAATCGAAGACGACCCGCAGCAACGGGCCGTGCTCACGCGCCGGCTCAGGCTGTGGGACTACAGCGTGGTCGACGCGGCCGACGGCCAGGGCGGCCTGCGACTGGTCTACGAGCAGCGACCGCGGGTCGTGATATGCGACGTCGTTCTGCCCGATCTCAACGGCATCCAGGTCTGCCGCCAGTTGCGCGCCGATCCCACCATGGACGGCACCTACGTCATCCTGGTTACGGCCTTCGACCGCCCGGAGCAGAAGCAGCGCGCCCTCGACGCCGGCGCCGACGAGTATCTGCAGAAGCCCTACGACGTCGACGAACTCAAGGCCCGCATCCGCAACGGACTGCGCTTCAACCGCCTGATGGACCGGCTCAAACGGGCCGCCCTGACGGACGGCCTCACCGGGCTGGCCAACCACACCCGGTTCCGCGAGATACTCGAACGCGAGTTCATGCGCTCGCGGCGCTACGGCGGCAAACTGGCCCTGATCATGCTCGACCTCGATCACTTCAAGGCCGTCAACGACACCTTCGGGCACGAGGTCGGCAACGAAGTGCTGCGCCTCACCGCGCGCTTCCTCGAACGCACGGTTCGCGAGGTCGACACCGTGGCCCGTTACGGCGGCGAGGAATTCGCCGTCATCTGCCCGGAAACCAGCATCGACGATGCCGCCCGGCTGGCCGAGCGCATTCGCGTCATGCTGGTGCGCAAGCTGCGCGTCAGCGACTATCCGCACATCAGGGTGCGGGCCTCGCTGGGCGTGGCGGGGATCGAGGACGCGCGCGTGCGCAGCGCCGGCGACCTGGTGACCCTCGGCGACCAGGCGCTCTACCAGAGCAAACGCGAGGGCCGCAACCGCGTCACCCGCAGCGACGTGCTCCAGGAACTGCCCGGCGATCAGCCGGAACTGGAAAGCGACCTGATCGACCGGCTCCGCAAGGAGATCGTGGCGCTGACCATGCGCTCCAAGGACCTGGCGCTGCAGAGCATCTGGGCGCTGATCCAGGCCCTGGAAGCACGCGACGGCTACAGCGCCTGGCACTCGCGCAACGTGATGCTCTATACCAACTGGCTGGTGCAGGCTGCCGGCTGGAGTCGGCCGCTGCGCCTGGCGACCGCCAATGCCGCCATGCTGCACGATCTGGGCAAGATAGGACTGCCCGATCGGCTGCTGCTGCACCCCAGCGAGCTCTCGCCCGAGGAAGTCTCGCTGATCCGCCAGGTGCCGCTGATAACCTGCAAGATCCTCGAACCGCTGCGGGTCTTCGAAACCGAGCTGCTGATCATCCGCCACCTGCGCGAGCGCTGGGACGGCAGCGGCTTCCCCGACGGCCTGGCCGGCGAGAGCATCCCCATCGGCTCGCGCCTGCTGGCGGTGGCCGAGGCCTTCGACTCGATCACCTGCAACCGCGCCCACCGCCTGGGCCGCTCGGTCGACGAGGCCCTGGAAGTGATCCGCGACGAGTCCGGCAAACAGTTCGACCCCACTTTCGCCGAGCTGCTGGTCCACGACGTGTTCCGCCACCGCAAACGCTGGTGCCAGCAGGTCGAGCGGGCGCGCATCGAGCTGCCCGAGGTCGAGCCGCAGACACGTCAGCGCGGCTGAGCGCCGCCGCCGGCCATCAGCCGGCCCAGCGATAGATGCGGATCTCCGTCCGGGGCACGCCCGGCGGCGAGGGCACCGCGTGCAGCAACTCGAGCCGCTGGCCGAAGGTCTGCTGCAACTGCTCGAAGAAACGCGGGTTGCGCTGCGGCAGCGTCATGTGGCGCGCCTCGACCACGAAATAGCACGGGCCGCGCCCGGTCAGATGCTTGCGCAAGGCCGCCACGTCGCCGCCCCACCACGGCCAGCGCTCGAAGCGCCGATCGGCACACAGCGCCAGACGGTGCAGGCGATCGTCGGTCACGATCACGGCATCGCTCGGCGTATGCTCGCGGACCCACGCGATGGCCGCCGCCACGTGCTGCTCGCCGGCGTTGATTGGCCGCAGCAGCCAGGGCGAGGTGGCCAGCGCGCAGACCACCAGCAGCCCCGCCAGCGCAGGTTTGCGACACTCTGGCACCGTCTTGCGCAATTGGCGGCAGATGCGCCCCGCGGTCCACCACAACCCCGCCGCCGCCGGCACCAGGCACAGCACCGCCAGGATCATGGCGTGTCGCCGATCGAGATAGCCGTAGGAGTGCTTGAGGGCCATCAGCAGGAGCACGTGCAGGCCCACCGCGGCCCCCAGCAGCCAGCGACCGTCGCGGGGCAGCCGGGCCACGGCCAGCCCCAGGATCGCCAGCAGCAGGTATATGACGCGCGTGGCCCGTCCCCACTGGTACAACACGTCCACCGGCGCCGGCACCGAGGCAGCCAGATCGACTGGTGCCGGTGCCGAACCAGCCAGGCCGACCGGCGCCGCCGACCGTCCCCCCTTCCAGGGGGGACCACAGGGGGGTCGAAGCCCGCGAATACATGCCGCCTGCGGATAGCCGCGCTGCGAGTATGGCGCTACCAATTCGCCATTCGGCATTCGCCATTCTTCATTCTCAACCTCGACCCTCCCCCGGGCCCCTCCCTGGAAGGGAGGGGAGTTCAGCGGCACGCGCGCTGCGACCTGTCCGTCAGTTCCTCGCGCCGGCCGCGCCGCCAACTGTCCCCCCTTCCAGGGGGGACCACAGGGGGGGCGAAGCCCGCGGATGCCAACCGCCTGGGGATAGCCGTACTGCGTGGCCGTGGCGGCCAGGTCGAGCATCTTGAGCAGCGATTTCTTGGGGATCAGCTTGCCGGTGGCGAGCTGATAGGGACCGGCCAGCAGCACGAAAACCGCCACCACGCCGGCGGCCACACCCAAACGTCGTTTCAGCGGCCAGCCGCGCACGAAGAGCAGTACGCTCGCGACGGCGATCACCAGCACGGCGCCGCCTTCCGGGCGGATCAGGAACGCCAGGCCTGAACAGGCTCCGCCGGCCAGGAACCAGCGGGAGCGGCCGGTCCGCAAGCCGCGTAGCAGGGCCGCCAGGCCGGCCAGGTAGGCCGCCAGATGCGGCAGGTCGCTGAGCACGTCGGCCCCGACGCGGCAGGCGTCGGGCAGGATGGCCAGCAGGGCGGCGGCCACCAGCGCCCGTCGGCGGCCATGGAGCGGAGCGGCGAGCCAGTAGACTGCCAGCACCGCCAGCAGGCTGCCGGCAATCGCAGCGGTCCGGCCGGCGACGATCCAGCCGGCGGCCGAGTCGTCCAGCAGCGGCCGCAGCAGCGCGTGCGTCAGCAGAATCAGGGCCGGGTAGCCGGGATGCTGGTGGTAGCTGCGTACGGCCTCGAGCGGCTTCTCGCCCAGCTCGCGGGCGTAGTCGATGAAGATCGCGCTGTCCGGCGAGATCACGATCGCCGCCCAGGCGTGGCCCAGGCGGATACCCAATGCGAGCAGCACGACCAGAGCCGGCAGCACGAACCGTCCGCGTCTGGGCGACGTAGCAGCAGGCATATGCGGGCTGTCGGGCAGGTCGGCGGACACGCTGCTCATGATGGTCATCGCGGCGCCCGATGCAAGTGCATCGGCGTGCAGACTGGTCGCGGGCTGCGGCCTGTGCCGATAGAATCACGACGCTCGACCGCAGGCGGGGCATTTCGCCCCGCAGCGAAACCAACAGCGAGGAGAATTGCGACGTGGCCAAGAAACGCCCCTCACACGAACGGCAAGCCAGACTGGGCGCCGTACTGGCGGTTATCGGGCTGGCCTGTGCGGCGATGCTGGCCGTTTGCGTGTTCTGGAGGTTTGATTTCCACGAGTTTGCGGCCATCTTCAGGATGGGCAGCCCGCGGTTCATCGCCCTGGCAGGGTCGGGCCTGGTGGGCCTGGTGGCCAGCACCGTAGGCTTTTTTGTCAGCCTCGCCAGCGCCGGCAACAAGCGCAATGAACTGGCCCCGCTGGCCTGGAAGGCGTTCTTCGCCAACGCTGCGGCCCTGTTCGTTACCCTCTCGCTGATGATCGTGTTCTTTTTCGCGCGGCAGCCGGTCTGACGGAACGAATCAGCCCCCCAGCGTTCGCCGCAGCTCCTCGGCGCGGTTGGTACGTTCCCACGTGAAAGTATCGAGATGCCGCCCGAAGTGTCCGTGGCGAGCCGTCTCACGATATATCGGACGTCGCAGGTCGAGGTACTCGATGATGCCCCGCGGCGTGAGCGGGAACAGCTCGCGCACCACCTCTCCCAGGCGGTCCTCGTCGACCCGCGCCGTGCCCTCGGTGGTCACGTAAACGCTGGTCGGCTCGGCCACGCCGATGGCGTAACTGAGCTGCACTTCGCAGACGTCGGCCAGCTCGGCCGCGACGATGTTCTTGGCGATATGGCGGGCCATGTAGGCCGCCGAGCGGTCGACCTTGGTGGGATCCTTGCCCGAGAAGGCCCCGCCGCCATGCCGCCCCCGGCCGCCGTAGGTGTCGACGATGATCTTGCGGCCGGTGAGGCCGCAGTCGCCGTGGGGGCCGCCGATCTCGAAACGTCCGGTGGGGTTGACGTGGATGGTGATATCGTCGTTCCACCAGTCGGCCAGCACGGGCTTGACGATGTGGCGGATGACCTCTTCGCGCAAGCGCCCCTGGCGCTCGTTCCAGGTGCGATCATGCTGGGTGGAGAGCACCACGGTGTTGACGCGCACGGGTCGCAGGCCCTCGTATTCGACGGTGACCTGGCTCTTGGCGTCGGGGCGCAGACCGTCGATGAGCCCGTCGCGGCGCGCCAGCGCCTGGGTTTCCATGAGCCGGTGGGCCAGTTGGATCGGCAGCGGCATGAGTTCGGGGGTCTCGCGGCAGGCGAAGCCGAACATCATGCCCTGGTCGCCGGCGCCATCACGGTCGACCCCGCGGGCGATGTCCGGGCTTTGGCGTTTGATCGACGTGAGCACCGAGCACGACTCGTAGTCGAAGGCCATGTCGCCGGAGGTATAACCAATGTCGCGCACCGTTTCGCGCACGATG
>CAZRSM010000197.1:0-21725 GCA_964602755.1 uncultured Planctomycetales bacterium | reverse complement strand
CGTTTCGCGCCTCTACGTCTCGCTGGGCAGCGTCAACGGCAGCGACGCCCAGCCGCTGGTGGTCACCTACCGCTTCAAGCACAGCTACAACAGCGCCAACGCCCGGGCGCGCTTCGAGCTGACCTCCTCGCTGTCGCGCGTCTACGGAGCGCTGGGCTTCGCCTTCACCAACGGCATCGGCGGCGCCTGGGGCGACCAGTACACCACGCTGACCAATTCGCCCACGCCGATCACCGGCTACCAGACCGACTACTTCGGCTACGACTACGCCCTGACCGGCATCACCCGCCAGCCGGGCGTCTGGCACAAGATGCAGATCGAGGTGCTCACCGACGTGGTCAACTTCTACATCGACGACCAGTTGGCCAACCCGGTCGATCCGAACACCGGTCTGCCGCTGTGGCCCGGCGGTGTGCCGCGCGTCAACAGCGATCCGTTCCAGTACATCATTCTGGGGCTGGGCTACTCCAACAACGGGCCCGCGATGATGTACGACGACATCTCGGTCACGCTGGGCGGCACGCCGATCCCCTTCGGCGAGCCCAACCCCGTGCCTTCGCCGACCGTCGACGGCCCGCTGTTCCCGGCCGACACGGTGGTCAACATCTCGGCCATCGACCCCAACGCCACCGACGTCGCGGTCTACGCCGACGGCAGCCTGGTCGGCAGCGCCAGCGGCGGCTTCCCGGGCGGAACCGCGGCGGTGACCGTCAGCGCCCTGGCCGACGGGCAGGTGATCACCGCTACGCAGACGGTCGGCGGTATCGAGAGCTGCTACTCGGCCGGCGTGGTGGTGGCCGTGCCGGCACCGGTGGTCGAGTCGATCCTCGTGCCGGGCCAGACCACCGTGCAGGTCAGCAACATCGAGGAGAACCTGGCCTCGAGCGTGGCGGTCTACCGCGATCTGGGTGAGGGCAGCCTGCAACTGCTCGGCTCGGTCGGCAATCCGACCTCCGACCCGGTCGACGTGCCGGTAGTGGCGCTGGTGACCGGGCAGACCATTGTCGCCACCCAGACCATCGGCGGCGTGGAAGGCCCGATCTCGGCCGGCGTGGTGGTGGCCGTTCCGGCACCCACCCTGCCCGGACCGCTCAACATCGGCGACACCGCCGTCACCGTGCAGGACGTGCACGCCCTGGCGCAACTGGTGACCGTCTACGTCAACGCCACGGCCTACAGCGTCGATCCGGCCGGGGCCAGCAGTGTGGCCGTACCGGTGCCGGCGCTGCAGCGCGGCGACGCGGTCCGGGCCACCCAGACGATCAACGGCGAGGAAGGCCCGGCCTCGAACACGCTGGTGGTCGGCAACACGGTGGTCATCAACGAGTTCAGCTACGACGACTCGGGCGTCGACGACCACGAGTTCATCGAGCTGTACAACGACAGCGCCGACGCGGTCGACATCGGCGGCTGGGTGATCCAGGTCGGCGACTACGTCAGCGGCCAGACCCCGCCGGGCGTCTACTACGAGGTGACCATCCCGACCGGGACCATCATCGCGCCGCACGGCTACTGGACGGTCGGCATGAGTGCCGTGGCCGCCATGCCGGGCGCGGTGGTCGATCTGATCGACGACGCCCTGCCGCTGGGCAACGGCCAGAACTATCTGGCGCTGCGCAACACCGGCGGCGTGCTGCTCGACGCGGTCGGCTGGGAGACCAACAAGGGCTTCACCTTCATCCCCAGCGAGATCTACACCCAGATCGGGCTGGGTATCTGGGGCAATCACGTCAACTGGGACGACACCAACGCCGTGACCTATCACGGTCCGGTGACCGCCCAGGCCCGCTTCCTCGACGGCCTGGACACCGACGACAACGGGCGTGATTGGGGCATCCAGCCCGCGACCCCGGGCTACTCCAACAACCAGCCCGACCTGATGCCGTACTTCGAGAACGCCAGCACGCTGGCGGCGCTCGACGCCGTCCCCGGCTGGGCCTTCAGCTACAAGCCGCTGGTGGCCGTGGATCCGGGCGTGGTCGACGCCGGCGGCGTCGGTGGCCGGGCCATCAACCCCTCGGCCATCCCGGCCTCGCCCGACGGCGGCCTGGCCATGGTCGCCTGGGATGAAGAGGGCGGCGGCAACGCCGTCTACCTGGGGCAGCTCGCCAAGGAGGACTTCCTGCTGGAAACCTACATCTACGTGGCGCCCCAGTTCACGCCCGACGGCTATGAAGAAACCAAGATCGGCGTCCGCGGCAGTGCCGACGGCGTCCACAACTTCGACTACTACAGCGGGGCCACCGGCGTCTGCTGGCTGCTGCAACGCGGCTCGACCTGGCAGACGCTCTATCTGCTCGATGAAAACAACGGCGACGACGGCGCCAGCGGCCAGCCCATCTGCGCCACCATCATCGGACAGATCGACATCGGCATCGATGCCCAGTACACCGGCTGGCAGCGCCTGCTGCTCGAAGTCCGCGGCGACACCGTCACCGGCATCTTCGGCGGCACCTACGGCTCGCGCAGCGACGGCATCATGCTCACCGGTACGCACGCCTCGACCGGGCCCGGCGGGGTCTACATCAGCTACCGCGAAGCGGTCAGCGACAACACGACCGCCCGCCCGCCCACGCTGGACGCCTTCTCGCTCAGCGAGCCGACCGGCATCCCGGGCGATATCGACGGCGACGGTGATGTCGACCTGCAGGACCTCTCGCTGCTGCTGGCGGCGTACAACACCTGCAACGGCGATCCGGGTTACAACCCGGCCGTCGACCTCAACGGCGACGGGTGCGTCGACCTCGGCGACCTGGCGATCCTGTTGAGCAATTACGGCGCCTGACCGGCGCCCCGGGCGGCGCCCGGCGGAGCCGATGCGGCCCCGTCGCGGCCCGCGAGCAACGTAATCAGCACCCCCGCGGCCAGGCCCGATAATCCGGGCCTGGCCGGCGGGAAAGCGGCGAACAACACGCCGTTGGCCCGAAAACGTTAAGCTGGTCTTTGCGGGGGTCGGCTCCGGATAGTGGCGTCGGGTTCTGCGACGCCGGCGGAGCCGGTCCCCCCGCAACCCAGGCCCGGTCGATCCCCGAGTGCGCATCCGGCGAACGGGGATGGATCCCGCCCGCGGCCGTGTACCCGTGCCGCTGTGCCCCGGGGGAAGGAAAAACGCTCTCTCGCACAACTTGGAGGTAGCAGATGACACGCATCGTTAGAGCCTTGAGTCTGGCAACTCTCGCGACCCTGGTGCTGCCGGCTGCTTTGGCGCAGTATCCGTCCGAGCTGGTCGGTTTCAACGGTCCGCCTATCGACGACCCGGGCACCAGCCAGGAGATGTTCAAGATGCCCGAGTGGTCCGGCTCGACCAGCATGTACGTCGTGCCCAACACCGCCGGCCAGTACGACAACAACGCCGCTTTCCGGGCTTCCGGCTTGCAGACCGAAGGCGCCGCGGCCATGCAGGTCTTCTTCCGCTGGGTGGACCCGGCCGATCCCAACGCCTGGGTGCGGCTGACCACCTACAACGGTCCCGAGCGGCCCAACCCGGCCCTGCATCTGGCCGGCAAGGTGCGCTTCAAGATCACCAACCGCTCCGAGCTGTTCTTCGGACGCGTCGGCATCTGCATCGGCGTGCGCGAAACCGACCAGAACGTGCCCCAGCTTGCCGACGGCGGCACGATCGGTACCGTCGAGTGGGTCGGAGTCTCCGGCACCGCCGGCGATCCCAACAACCCGCGGCCGGTGCCGGTGCTGTGGATCTCGCCCGGCGCCAACCCGGTCAGCGTCGAGTTCGACCTCTCCACCGGCGAGGTCTTCCTCGACGGCGTCTCCCAGGGCGGCGGCATCGCCGCCTTCACCGGCGACGGCGTGCTGAGCACGCCCAGCATGCGCGGCACGCTCGAACACATCGCGTTCGTCAACGATCCGGCCGACACGGCCACGCTGATCGATGTCGCCATCGACGAGTTGCAGTTCGAGGCCCCGGTGCCCGATCCGGTCCTGCCGCCCACCGTGGTGGCGCCCATCGTCAACGGCGACACGGAAGTTACCGTCACCGACCTGATGACTACCGTCGACCAGGTCAACCTGTTGCGCGACGGTACGATAATCCTCACCCAGAACGTCACCAGCAACGCCGACGTGGTCTTCACGCTGCCGCAGCCGGCGGTCACCGGCGAGGTCTACACCGCCACGCAGCGCGACAGCGTGACCGGCACTACCAGCCCCGAGTCCGATCCCGTGACCGTCGTGGCCGAGCCGCCGCCCATGTCGTTCTCGATCGTCATCGACGAGGACGGCGACGGCAGTTGCAGCTTCGACCCGCCCGGCGGCTGGGAGTTCGTGGGCGTCACCGACGTCGGCAGTCTGCCGGGCGGCTTCCTGCTGCCGCAGGGCACGCTGCTGTTCTTCGACAACGCCCAGTGGCAGACGGTCGACATCCCGCTGGACAATCCCGACCTGGTGATCCCCTGGCTGGGCGGCAACGGCCAGCTCGACCCCTCGCCCACCGGCTACTACACCATCGACAGCTTCTGGTTCACGCTGGCGCCCAGCGGTTCGGTCGGTCCGCACGAGGTCTTCGTCGATGCCGTCGAGCTGCTCGACGCCAACGACGTCGTCATCGACGTGATCCACGACATGGAAGACGGCACCAACTACCTGGCCAACGCCCGCGGGCAGAGCACCACCGTGCCCGACAGCTCGGCCCTCTCGACCGTCACGGCCTACGACGGCGTCACCAGCCAGCGTATCGCCTGGACCTACGCCACCTCCGCCGACGAGTCGCTGGGGCTCTACCACAACATCGGCTATCAGTGCGGTACCAGCCCGCAGTTCGTCGACAGCGGGGCCAAGCTGCGCTTCCACATCCTGGTGCGCAAGCCGCTGGACCCCAACGCCCCGCCGATCCCCGAGGTCGCCGGCCCCATCGTCGGCAGCCAGGACAGCGTGCGCGTCTACGCCGACCCCAACGCCACCGCCGTCCAGCTCTACGTCAACGGCCTGCCCGAGGGGACGCCGGTCGCCCCGGCCGGCGGCTACGCCGACTTTACCGGCCTGACGCTGGCGTTCGGTGATTCGATCTCGGCCACCCAGACCATCGGCGGTGTCGAGAGCGACTTCGCCTATCCGCGCGTGCTGACCGAGCAGCCGGTGGCGCCCGTGGTCGCCAGCCCGATCGCGCCCGGCTCGACCTCGGTCTCCGTCAGCGGGGCCTACAGCGCGCCGTACGCCACCGCCTCGCTGGTGACGGTCTACGTCAACGGCGTGGCCCACGGCTCGGCGGTCCCGGCCGGTGGCAGCGCCACCGTGCCGCTGGATGTCTCGCTGGTGACCGGCGACCTGGTGACCGCTACCCAGACCGTCAACGGAGCCACCAGCCCCGAGTCCGATCCGGTGACCGTGGCCTTCACCGCCCCGGTGATCTACAAGGCCCCGGCCGAGGGTGACACCGAAGTGACCGTCCTGGGCCTGACGCCCGGGGCCGACAGCGTGGTGGTGACCGTCAACGGCACCACGCAGTTCTCGGCCACGCCCGATCCCGGCGCGGATCGCGCGGTCGTGCCGGTCAGCGGCCTGGTGGCCGGCGATGTGATCACGGCCCGCTACAGCGTGGGCGGTGTCGACAGCGTCGAGTCGGACTACGAGGTCGTCACCGTGGCCGCCACCACGACCATCCTGTGCGACGACTTCGAGTACGACCAGGCCACCTACGACGCCACCTGGGCCAACTCCGGCACGGCGGCCCGGCTGCAGCTCTCGACGGCCATGAACACCACGCCGGGCGGGGCCCAGTCGCTCTACGCGCCCCCCGGCATCACGCGCGTCGAGCAGAACCTGCCCGCTCCGCTGGTGCCGACCGAGACCGAGCCGCTGGTCTTCAACGTCAACATCTACGACGCGGCCGGCCAGAACGCCAGCACCGTGCAGTTCGCCCAGCTCATCGCCGACGGCAGCACCGACTGGTTCTACATGCACGTCGGCATCCTCGGCTGGGCCAACACCGACAACATCCACTACGACTTCCGCGCCGTGGGCAACGGCGGTCCGAACTGGGTCGATCTCGACCAGTACGACGCCCCGTTGCGCAGCGTGGGCTGGCACAACTACACCGTGGTCCACAAGGGCAACCGCATCGACATCTACGTCGACGGCCTGCTGGCCTACAAGAACCTGACGCTCAGCTCGCCGACCACCTATGCCATCGCCCGCATCGGGGCCGGCTATACCAGCGACATCGAGGCCTACTACGACGACTACTGCGTCGAGACCGGCGCGGTGCGCTTCGGCCAGGTGCCGGCGCTGCCCAGCCAGCCCGGCATCGCCGCGCCCATCGAGGACGGCGACAACCTGGTCACCGTCACCGGCGTCGACAGCGACGTGCTGTTCGTGCAGATCGTCGACGAAACCTCCACCGTGATCGGCACCTACTCGGGCGCCATCGATCCCAACGGCGTCGTCGACGTGCCGCTGACCCGCAGCCTGGTGCATCTCGAACGCATCACCGCCGAGGTCACCAACGCCATCGGCACCACGGCTTCCGATCCGCTGGAGGTCGGTGCCGGCAACGGCGACATCCTGATCTGCATCGGCGTGCGCGAGACCGGCGACACCGGGCCGCTCGGTTCACCCGGCTCGTCCAGCGGCGAAATCGAGTGGATCGGGGCGGCCAGCACCGCCAACGGTGCCCCGCAGGGCCTGGCCCTCAGCCCCTCCGGCTCGTGGCAGACGATCACCTTCGATCCGGCCACCGACCCGATCCTGGGCTTCACCGGCGACGGCGTGATAACCGCCAGCCGCGGAACGCTCGAACACCTGGCGGTGGCGGTGAATGCCGGCTCGGCTGCCCGCAGCTCGGGCCAGTACTTCCTGTACATCGACAACGTGGTCAACGTCGGGGCCGACGCCGGGGCCGACTTCGTGATCGCCGACTTCGAGGGCTACGCCGCCGGCGACGAGGTGCTCTTCCAGGAGCCGACCTACTCGGGCAGCACCGCGCAGCACCTCACCCCGCTGCCCAGCGCCAGCGAGGTCACCGGCGCCTACGGCAACCCCGGGCAGGCCGAGCTGCTGACGTGGTTCTTCCGCGATACCACCGACCAGCGCTGGGCCCGCATCACCACCTTCGGCGCCCTCAATACGCCCAGCCCGATCATCGACCTCACCAAGCCCGTCCGCATGGATGTGCTCCTGGTGGCGGCGACCGGCATCCCGGGCGATATCGACGGCGACGGTGATGTCGACCTGCAGGACCTCTCGCTGCTGCTGGCAGCGTACAACACCTGCAGCGGTGACCCGGGCTACAACCCGGCCGCCGACCTCAACGGCGACGGGTGCGTCGATCTCGGCGACCTGGCGATCCTGCTGAGCAACTACGGCGTCTAGCCGGCGGTGGGCAGCGCCCATCCGACCGGCTCGCCGAGCCACCAGTGACGACCCCGCCGGCCGTCCGGGAACCTCCCGGGCGGCCGGTGTCGTCGTGTTTCAATCACTGCGCAAATCGGCCGGCCGGCTTGACGCGCCTTTCCGGCCGCTGCACGATTCAGGCCGCTGCGCAGCGCGCCGCCGGCGCGGGCGGCAGCCAATTCCGCGGCCTGTTCGTGCAGGAGGTCGATCGTGTCCACTTCGCGTATGTGCCGGGCTCTGTTGCCGGCCCTGATGGTGACCGTCATGAATGCCGCCTGTTCCTCGCCCCAGCGCACGTTCAAGCAGGATGTCGACTTCATCGCGCAGCACCAGGAGGTGGTCGTGCTGGGCACCCGGCCCGACGGACCCCGCGTGCTCGTAGTGCCGGCCTACCAGGGCCGCGTGATGACCAGCTCGGCCGCCGGCGACGACGGCGACAGCTTCGGCTGGATCAACTATGAACTGATCGCCTCGGGCAAGCTGCAACCGCACATCAATCCCTTCGGCGGCGAGGACCGCTTCTGGATCGGGCCCGAGGGCGGGCAGTTCTCGGTCTTCTTCGAGCCGGGTGAGCCGTTCGATTTCGAGCACTGGCAGACGCCGGCCCTGATCGACAGTGAGCCGTACGCGATTGCGCGGCGTGATGATCAGAGCGTCACCTTCGAGCACACCGGCCGGCTGACCAACTATTCGGGCACCACCTTCGACTTTCAGATCAAACGCACCATCGCGCTGCTCGACGAGCAGTCCATCAGCCGGCACCTGGGCTGCGCGCCCGGCGACGGCGTGCGCGTGGTGGCCTACGAAAGCCGCAACAGCATCACCAACACCGGATCGACGCCGTGGACCAGGGACCGCGGGCTGCTGTCGATCTGGATCCTGGGCATGTTCAAACCCTCGCCGCATACCACCGTCGTCATCCCGTTCGAACCGGGGCCGGAGGAGCAGTTGGGGCCGGTGGTCAACGACCGCTACTTCGGCAAGGTGCCGCCCGAGCGGCTGGTGGTGCGCGACGGCGTGCTGTTCTTCAAGGGCGACGGCCGCTACCGCTCGAAGATCGGCATCGCGCCCCAGCGCGCCAAACCCATCCTGGGCAGCTACAACGCCGATGACCACGTGCTGACCATCGTGCAGTACTCGCTGCCGGCCGGCGTGATCGACTATGTCAACTCGATGTGGGAGCTGCAGGACCAGCCCTATCGCGGCGACGTGGTCAACAGCTACAACGACGGCCCGCTGGCCGACGGCAGCCAGCTCGGCCCCTTCTACGAGCTGGAAACCTCTTCGCCGGCGGCCGCCCTGGCACCGGGAGAGACCATCTCGCACGTGCACCGCACGTTCCACTTTCAGGGCGACGAGCAGCAGCTCGACCAACTGGCCCGCACGCTGCTGGGCGTCTCGCTCGAAGAGATCGAACGCGCGTTCGAGGACTGACCCGCCTGGCCGCCTCGTCGCCCCGTTGCCTTGCCGTGTTCCCCAACTCTCAATAGCACCCGTACCTCGTGGTGGGCAGTGGCCGCCTTCTGGCCGGCGGCGCGCGACAATCCGTGATTTCCTGTTCTCATTCGCGTCTCGGCAATTACAATCCAGACGATGGATGGCGATATCGAACGTATCCTGCTGCACCACGACCAGATCACCGAGCGTGTCCGCCAGCTCGGCCGCGAGATAGCTGCGGTCTATGACGGTCGCGAGCCGGCCCTGACCATTGTTCCCATCCTTTCCGGTTCGATAATCTTCCTGGCCGACCTGATCCGCGAGCTGCCGCTGAAAATGAAGATCGCGCTCGTGCAGGTCTCGGCCTATGCCGGCCGTTCGACCGAGGCCAGCGAACCGCAAACGCTCATCGAGCTGACCGGCGACGTCGCCGGCCGCGACGTCCTGATCGTCGACGACATCCTCGACAGCGGGCGCACGCTGCGACGCGTGCGTGCCATGATCGAGCAGCGCCAGCCCGCCAGCATCCGCATCGCCGTGCTGCTGCGCAAGCCCAGCAAGGCGCCGCCCGACATCCAGGCCGACTTCGTCGGGTTCGATATCGAGGATGCTTTCGTGGTCGGCTATGGGCTCGATTTCGATGATCATTATCGGAACTTTCCGCACATCGGTATCCTGCGTTCCGAGCTGATGCCATGAGTACCGATGCCGACTTCCAGGCCGTTCAAGTCGAGGCCCGGCCCGCCGCCATCGACGAACGCCGGGCCGCCCCCATCCAACTGCTCGACGGCGGCGAAATCGTCGAGCTGTCGGTCAAACCATCAGCCTGGTTCGTGCTGATCGTGTCGCTGCGCTTCGTCGTGGTCACCGTGCTGGCCGCCGGCGTGCTGATGGGGCTGATCGGCAGCGAAAGCCAGTGGCAGGGCTACGTCGGCTACCTGGCCACGCTGGCCGTGCTGACGCGCGTCACCGTGGCCTCGCTGCAGTGGGCCAGCCGGGTCTACGTGCTGACCAACCGCCGCGTGATGCGCATGGCCGGCGTGCTGGCGGTGGAGCTCGAGGAGTTCCCCCTGACACAGGTACGGGCCACGCGGCTCGAAGTGAACTGGCTTCACAGGTTGCTTCGCTGCGGCTCGATCCACATTGCGGTCGGCGACGACCGCCAGGAAGGCTTCTGCTGGGACCACGTGGCGGGCGCCGAGGATGTTTACGGCAAGATCACCCGCGCGGTCCGGCGGGCCCAGGGCGGTCCGTCGCAAGCGTGACCGCCAGCGGCGCCGGCCGCCTGGTCGGCACGTAAACCGCTCCCGGCGCGTAGTTTCGCGAGTCAGATACAGCCGCCGCCCAGCTCGCGGGCGGTAGAGCCGCACGGCCCCGCCGGCGCGGGCCGCCCTTGCTGTACCGCGGCCACCAGGTTTTCCAGGACGCTGCGCACCGAGCTGCACGAGGTGAGCGAGTAGCATCGTCGTCGACCGTCGCGGCGGCACTGGATCAGTTCGCTGTCGCGGAGCACCCGCAGGTGCTGGGAGAGGTTGGGCTGCGACACGGGTACCAGCTCGTTGAGCTGTGCCACGCACCGCTCGCCGTCGGCCACGGCCCGCAGGATGACCAGCCGGGTGGGATGAGCGATCAGGCGCAGCAGTTCAGCCAGTTTCTGGTCGGTGAGCTGGTCCCACCGTGAAGGTGCAGGCGGCATCGCAAAACCCTCTGACACGCTGCCCGAGCACGTCGCGCCCCCGCGTGTCGGGACACCGGCGAGGCGCGGGCGCGCCCCGCCCTCGCCATCTCGGCCCGTCGCGACCGCTTGGCGGGCCGGGCCGTCCCCAACCCGGCTCCCCGGCGTCGCAACCCGTACGTATGAAGTTCAGTATGTGCTAAAGGTCAGATGGTTGCAAGCGTTGCGCCGACATCTGTGAAGGCCGTTCGCGCTGCCCCCCATGCCGTCAACCCGACAGGTCGACCCGCCGGCCCAGGTGCGGCTGCTGGGAGCGCATCCGCTCTGCGGCCCGGGCCGCCTGCTCGATGAGCCCCACCACCGCCTGGGACCGCGTTTTCTCCTGCTGGCGCAGCTTGCCCAGGATTGCAAAGTCGATCCGGGTGCGGATTCGCTGGTTGCTGATGGCGACGGCAGCGTCGAAATCGCTCATTGCTGAAACCTCCGGGCCGGCCAGGCGCACCGGCCACTAATGGCAAGTATTGGCAATGATCGTTGCCGGCGTCAACAACAGGGAGCTGACGCGGCGGCCCAGTCCTTCACGTCCCATAATCATGGAATCGTTGCCCATTGCGGGTTTGCGACCACGGCTGCCGCCGCTTCCGGGCCGCTCACGCTGCGACGGGACGACCTGGGTGCGGTATAATGCTGGCGGCGCGGACCTGCCGGTCGGCGAATCCCGGGTCGATCGCCGACCTGTCAGAATCTTGTACATCAGGAGCATATCAGTGATCAGCAACACGCGTTCCGGCGTCAGGGGCAGGGGTTTGTGCGTGGCAGCCGCGGGACTGTTCGTGGCGCTTGCGACTGTCGGTTGCGGGCTGGGGGTTTTCGACAACTTCGCCCCCCTGCGGCCAACCGACAACTTCCACGTCATCGAGGAGGGTAAGGCCTACCGCTCGGCCCAGCTCGATGCCTCCACTTTGCGCCTGGTCGTCGAGGCCCTGGGCATCAGGACCGTGGTCAACCTGCGCGGCGAAAACGAAGGCGAGAAGTGGTACGACAACGAGAAGGCTGCGCTCGACGAGCTGGGTGTCACGCTGGTCGATATTCGCATGAGCGCCCGTGAGCTGCCGGCCCGGGCCGAGCTGCTCAAGCTCTACGACACCTTCGTCGGTGCCGAGGGGCCGATCCTGATCCACTGCCGCGGCGGCGCCGACCGCACCGGGGCGGCGGCGGCCATCTGGCGCATGGTGGTGATGGGCGAAGACAAGCGAACCGCCGCCCGCGAGCTGTGCGTGTGCTACGGGCACTTCGAGTTCGCCACGCCCGAGATGGACGAGCTGGTGGAGATGTTCCAGCCTTCGCGCGAGTGGATCGAGAACGAGTACCCGGTGCCGTAGGGGCGCTGGCGGCAGGAGTGCCGGCGGCCCGCGCGGCGGAACCGGCCTGGTGGGCCGAGTCGGACCGCGCGCAGGCCGCCGGCGGTAATCTCCCCGGGCTTTACCCGGACTGGTCGTCGTCGGCCGGCTCGCTGAGCAGCCGGCGCACCTGCGTGGCGATGTCGCCGGGGCCGACGCAGCGGACCGCCACGCCGAACTCGGCTACCTTCTTGAACGCAACGGTTGGTAACAGCGGCCCGTCAAGGACAAACGCCCGACTATTCACACAGGTAATCGCCGGGTTCATTATCAAATAAGATCAGTCGGTCCGGCCTCCTCCACATCACGCGGGTCGTCATCGGGGCACGAGTTGGGAGGACAATCCAAATCCACCGACGAGCATCCGCTGCCGCTGCCTTTCATGGCGTTGATCGTGGCGTAGCCAGCCGGGCCTGGACACTTGCGGCTGAGGACCCAGCCACTGTCATAGCCGTCCGGGCAAATTGTTCTTACGATCCACTGCCGGTGGATCGGCAAGCTGGCAGTCATCGGCGTCCGAAAGGATGACACGGTAACTACAGTCCTTGAGCACCCGGGCACCTGAACGGCAGAGGTACTGCAATCCTGCCATGACACAGACGTGGAGGAACTAACACCCGCAGAGAATTGCGCTGTGGTTTGTATGCCGACCTCGCCAGCCAACGCGACGTTGACAGATGCATTGTATTGCTGGCCGTGCCCAACCGTGGCAGTTACGGTGCCAGAATCCGTAACAGTGACGCAGAGCTGCCTGGAGCACGTCATGCCAATTCGTGACCGGCAGGCGTAACAGTCCAGTGTTGCCGTCGCTCCTTTCGGTGTCAGGGATGCGATGCCTCTTCGTGGGTGCGGCGTATCACAAGCTCTTGGGCTTGCGGTGAATCTGGATGCCGTGACATCAGATAATCGCGGCAGGCTGCTGCTGCGTCCGAGTCACCGACGGCCTCGTAGAGCGTGGCAAGCTCATGGAGCGCGGCGGGTACGACGGGGGCGTCGGGGTATTCCTCAATGAGGGTCACGTAATACTCAATTGCGGTATCGTGGTCACCGACTTGGGCGGAGGCGTACGAACGCCCTAGCATGTACAGGACAGTTGGTCGCATATTCTGCCGTGCGCGACTTGTACCATCGGCTTCCATCTCTGAGAGTAACGGCTCGAGCCGGTTGATGCATGTTTCAGCGTCACCGCGCATGCTTGACCAGACGCCGATGTCATAGGACAGGGCAAATCGCACCTCTGGGTCATTTGCATACTGGTGCTCGTATTGCTTCAGGGTCTCCAGATATACCTTACCGTGCGAGGGGTCCAGCGCTTCGGCTTCGAGCTTGATGGTCGTCGCCGGCCCCATTGGGCAATCCGGGCGGTCACGCAGTTCGCGGTAGATGGCGGCTGCTTGTTCACCTTCGTTCTCCCGCACAAGTGCCCGGGCGAGCTGAGCGAGGACGGTGGTTTCGGATGGCAGTTGAGCATCTGCGCGCACGTCTGGCGGCAGGTCATGGTATAGGTCAAGGTACTCGCGGTAGTATTCGGAGGGCCGCTGGTCGTGGAGTTCAGGAGGCAACCGTTCGACAGAGACGGTGCCACGTTGTGCGTAGGATAGGAGCTGGGCTTTTCGTAACGGTACGCTGTAAAGCATCCGGTAATAACGTGGCCGAATGTTCTCGGGCAGATTGTCGATCGTCTCCGCCAATGCGTCGAGGTCGTCAAACGCCTGCCGCAAGTCCTGGCCAGGGACAAGGTCAAGGAAGACCAGGCGATCCAGCATCAGGGCCTTTTCGGATGGCTTGACATGGGGACTGCCAACCGCTTGACGAAGGAGTTGCCGCGCGCGCTCCGGATCATAGGTGCCGGCGCGACCGGCCAGGAGACAGACGGCCTCGAAAATGGCCGTTGGGGTCTCCGGGTCGTCGGGATACTGCTCGATGGCCGCCAAGTACTGTTCATACCAGTAGCGTGCCGTTTCGGCATCTCTGTCGAGCGCCCCCGCCTGGCGCGCGTCGGCGCATTGTTGGAGCAAGTGTCCTACGGGCGTGTCTCTAAAGAAGGGTGCCTTGCGGCTACCTGTATTGGGGTCGTCGTCGGGGACCGCAGCCGGCAAGGCGCCCGCGGCTGACCGAGTATTGGGGTCGACCATCGCCTGACCGGCGGATGGCGCACCTGATGGGCATTCGGCGTTGGCGCTGCCTGACAGATCATGCTTGGTGTGATCGGCTACAACACGGCGGTCACGCCTGAGCGTACCCGGCGGCCGCCGGGTCGGCTGATTGGTCGGCTTCTGCGCTGTATCCACTTGCTGGTCGGCAGCAGCTTCTTCGGGGTCGGCCGGAGACGATGGTGCTTGTATGGCATTGCTTGTTGACGTGCCACCGGAAATGCCGGTTGATCGGCGTTCCTGTACAGCTTTGGCGTGCTGTGCCCGGGGGACGCTGCTTGCGCCAGCATCACGCCGGTCGCGTGGTGCAGCATCGACGGTCTCCGGCTTGGCCGGGGATTGGCCGATCACATCTCGCGACGCATCGGGTTTCGCATGCGGCGCGGGCGCCGGTCGGGGGTTGTCGTGGCGTGCCGCCAAGTACCACGACAGAAGTGCCGCGCCTGCCAAGGCGCTGCCGATGGCTATCCAGGATAGCTGCCGATCACGCTGGCGTTGCCGCCGAGTCGTCATTGCAGTCTCCATTTGTCTCGCGGTGCTGGCCCCCACGAGAAGCAGCGGCGATCCGCCAACCCCATCGTCGACGGCCGCGTACAGGTATCCGTTGCTTGCAAGCTAGCATTCGAGTGAGAAGGTATCAAGTACAATATCGCCACCGCGGAGGGTCTTGAACACTGCAGGAATGGGGCCATGGACGAGCGTCCGGCGCTGACGCGACATGCCCGGAAACAGCCGTCAGCAAATGCGGAGTTACCGGCGAACTGACACCCATCGCGGGACAGGAGCCGCCACGTCCGGCTTCAGCCTTCGAAGTCGGCCTCGTCGGCGTCGCGGGCGGCCTTGAGGCGTTCCCACTCTTCGGCCGTCATGATCACCTCGCGAGCCTGACTGCCCTTGTAGTCGCCCACGATGCCGGCCTCGTACATCTGGTCGACCAGACGCGAAGCCCGGCTGTAGCCGATCGTCAACTTGCGCTGCAGCAGGCTGACCGAGCCGCGGCCGGACTGGATGATGATGTCCACCGCCTGGTCGAAGAGTTCATCCCTCTCGGTCACGTCGCCGGCGCCGGCCGACGGCTGGCGCATCAGCTCGGGATGGAACTGCGGCTCACCCTGGCCGCGGCAGTGTTTGACTACGGCGCGCAGCTCTTCGTCGGACACGAACGCGCCCTGGGCGCGGATCAGCTTGGCGCTGCCCGGCGGCAGGAACAGCATGTCGCCCTGGCCCATGAGCGTCTCGGCCCCGTTCTGGTCGAGCACGATGCGCGAATCGAGCCGCGACGAGACGCGGAACGCGATGCGACACGGCAGGTTGGACTTGATCAGCCCGGTGACCACGTTGGCCTGCGGCCGCTGGGTCGAGACGATCAGGTGGATGCCCACGGCGCGGCTCTTCTGGGCCAGGCGGCACAGGTAGAACTCGACCTCCTTGGCCGAGGTCATCATCAGGTCGGCCAGCTCGTCGATCACGATCACGATGTACGGCAGGCGGACCGGGATCTTGGCCATGTCCTCGTCGTCGTCGATCTGCATGCGCTCGCGCAGGCCGGCCTCGCCCAGCTTGTTGTACGAGCGGATGTCCTTGACACCCGCCTCGGCCAGCAGGGCATAACGCTCGTCCATCTTGGTGGCCGCCCAGTCCAGAATGCCCTCGGCCTTGGAGACCTCGGTCACGATCGGGCACATCAGGTGCGGGATGTCCTTGAACAACGCCAGCTCGACCACCTTGGGATCCACCAGGATCAGCTTGATCTCCTCCGGGCTGCGCGTCATCAGGATCGACGCGATGATGCTCGAGACGCACACGCTCTTGCCCGAGCCGGTCGTGCCGGCGATCAGCAGGTGCGGCATGCGCGCCAGGTCGCTGACCAGCGGCTGGCCGGCGGCGTCCTTGCCCAGATACAGCGGGATGGCGTAGGTGCGCGAGCGCGGCGGCGCGTGGAGCATCAGGTCCTTGAGCCGCACCTTCTCCTTGTCGATGTTGGGAACCTCGATACCGATGGTGTTCTTGCCCGGCAGCGGCGCCACCACCCGCACCGCCGGCGCCTTGAGCGCCCGGGCCATGTCGTTCGAGAGCGAGACGATCTGGCTGACCTTGATGCCCGGGGCGAGCTTGAGCTCGAAAACCGTGATCACCGGACCGGTCTCGATCGACACCACCTGCACCTGGAGCTTGAACTCGTTGAGCGTCTGTTCCAGGACGTAGGCCTTCTCGCGGCAGAGAATCTCGATCGACTCGCGATCGACCGGGTCAGGCTCTTCCAGCACCGAAATGTCGGGCAACTGGTACTCGCCGTCGCCGCTGGCCCGATACGACAACGCCCCGGCCAGCGGCGAGCCGGCCGAACGCGAAACGTCCGTGACCCGCGGCGGCGCGGCGGCCTGACGCGGCGGCGTCGAGGGGTCGATCGGTGGCAGCTCCTCCAGCTCGTCGTCTTCCAGCTCGGTCGACGGCGCGGCAGCGGCCGACGTGGCGGGCGGCTCGTCTTCGTCCAGCCCGCCAGCGGTATCCGGCTGCTCGTCCGGCTCGTCGGCGGCGTCTTCGAGCTCTGGTGGCTGATCCTGCGGCTCGTCGGCCTCGTCATCGAGTTCGAGCGTGAGCTGATCGGCTGCCTTGCGCCGGGGCCGACGGGCGGGCGCTGTAGGCCGCTGGGCCTCGGGCAGCAGGTCGGCGCCGGCGGTGGCCAGGCGCTGCGAGACGCTGCTGACGCCGGCCACCAGCCCGTCGCGGGCGGTGATCAGCATCTGGCCGCCCTGGCGGACCAGCACCGGGCCGGAGCGCTTGCCCACGCCCAGAATCCAGCGGATGAGCTGTACCATCACCTCGTCGGCGGCCAGGATCAGCCCCACCAGCGTCACGCAGCTCAGGACGATGATCGTGCCGGGAGTCTGGAGCCGGCCGGCCAGCAGATGGGCCGTGGCGGTGCCCAGGATGCCGCCCGGGCCGCTGATGAGAAAGTGCGGCGACGGGTGCCAGAACACCGCCGCCAGCCCGCTGACGCCGACGACCGTCAAGGTCAGGCCGACGAAGCGCAGGTAGACGTCGGACAGACGCAGGCGGTGGGTCCAGGCGGCGACGGCCAGCGTGAGCAGCAGCATGGCCACGTAGCTGCCGATGCCCAGGTAGTACATGGCCTGATACGCGAACCAGGCGCCGACCTGGCCGCACCAGTTGGCCGGCGGGTCGTTCTGGGGCCAGACGGTGGCCGAGGGCCAGTCGGCCACGTGGAAAGTCACCAGGGCCAGCCAGGCGAACAGGCACCCCAACCAGGCCACGATGTATACGCTGTATTGCAGGGCCAGTCGGCGTTGATCGGTTCGGGACATGGCGTCATCCTTGAACTCGTCGCTTCCCGCGCGCGGCAGCCGGCGGGATGAGCCTTCCTCGCTCGACTGTGGTACTATAACCACGCACAGGCGGTTTTTCGATAGCAGGTGGCAGGCTTCGAGGCTCGCAATGACCGGTATCGCGCGCAGCATCTCCCAGTTCGGCCAGTGGGTCGTCGATCTGCCGATCAGCTTCGGGCGGTTCTGTCTGTTCTCGCTCCAGGCGGTTGCTTACGGGCCGCTGGACCTGCTGAGCGTTCGCGGTTGGCGGCGCTTCGTCCCGCAGGCCTTCGCCATCGGCACCCTGTCGGTCCCGGTCATCATGGCCACCGGCGCCTTCGTGGGCATGGTGCTGGTCGTCCAGGGCTACCAGCAGTTCGACAACGCCAATCTGGCCGATCGGCTGGGCGTGGTGGTCAACATCTCGGTCGCAGCCGAACTGGGGCCCGTGCTGGCGGGGGTCATGCTGGCGGGGCGGGTCGGTGGGGCCTTGACCGCCGAGCTGGGCACCATGAACGTCACCGAGCAGTTGCTGGCATTGCGGGCCATGGGTTGCGACCCGGTGCGGTTCCTGGTGACGCCGCGGTTTCTGGCCTGTCTGCTGCTTTCGCCGGTGCTGACACTGTATGCCGACGTGATGGGTGCGCTGGGGGCGTGGGCGATCTACGCGGGCGTCTACGGCGGTGAGTCGGAGCCGTACTGGTACTACACGCGCCAGGCGGTGGAGTACTGGGACGTAGGCACGGGGCTGGTCAAGGCGTTCTTCTTCGGCGGGGCGCTGGGGCTGATCAGTTGCTACAAGGGGTTCCACTGTCGCGGCGGCGCCGAAGGGGTGGGGCGCGCCTGCACCGAGTCGTTCGTCATCAGCTTCATCGTGATCCTGGCGCTGGACTTCTTCCTCAATATCGTCATAAACGGCATCTACGAAATCCTTTACGGCTACCGCGACCTGCTGTTCTAGCCGGCTGGCGAGAAACCGCGCATGCCCGATCCTGCCAAGTCTCTCCAGCCCGACCGCTCGCCCGGCGAGAAGCCCATCATCGAGCTGCGCCAGGTGTCCAAGGCCTTCGGTGCGCAGGTGGTGCTCGATCGCATCGACCTGCGCGTGCGCCGCGGACAGACCACCGTCATCATCGGACGCAGCGGCACCGGCAAGAGCGTGCTGCTCAAGCACATCGTGGGACTGCTGCGGCCCGACGCCGGCCAGGTGTTCTACGAGGGGCAGCGCATCGACCACCTGCCCGAGAAGAAGCTGGCCCCCATCCGCCGCGAGATCAGCTTCGTGTTCCAGCTCAATGCCCTGTTCGACTCGCTCTCGGTGATCGAGAACGTGGCTTTTCCGATGACCGAGCAGATGGGCCGTCACGCCGACAAGCGGCGCGTCCGCGAGCTGGCCCGGCGCTGTCTGGAGCTGGTGGGGCTGGCGGGCTTCGAGAACAAGCGGCCGGCCGAGCTGTCGGGCGGCGAGAAGAAGCGGGTGGCGGTGGCGCGGGCCATTGCGCTCGAGCCGCCGCCCAAGGTGATCCTCTACGACGAGCCGACCGCCGGCCTCGACCCGCAGCGCTCCGACGTGATCAACAAGCTGATCCGCAACCTGCAGCGGCAGGTGCACGTGACGTCAGTGGTGGTCACGCACGACATGAAGAGCGCCACCGAAGTGGGCGATCGCCTGCTGGTGCTGCACAACGGCCGCTTCATCGCCGACGGTACGCCCGAGGAGGTCATGAACAGCACCGACGAACACGTACGGCGGTTCGTCGAGGGCCGTGCCGAACCGGAAGACCTGCTGTCGCTGGAGGTGTGACGCCGGAGGGACCGGGCAGGCGCCGCCCGCCGCGGCTTCCCGGGCGGTTCTCGCCGCCGCGCTGGCGGTCCTATAAACATCCGAACAGTTGCGCAATTATTACCGGCCGCCACAAGCTATTTTACCTATTTTTACGCGCAGCGGGGGTCGAGGTGTCTATCCTGTTAAACTTTGCTGGGCGCAGGACTTAAGATGCCGGTTTTTTCGAAATTTTCCGCCCCCGGGGCGAAAGTTTCAGAGCCCGATGGCCGATCAGACAACTGGCCGATACTTCGGCCTTGCGTACGCCGCCGCAGGAGGCGGCGTGGGACTATTGGGGCATTGGGTTGTGCCGTCACGGAGGACGTTCGGGCCGCAGGCCCGGACACAGCCCGTGCGCGGCAGGGTGAAAGTGAGGCGGTAGCGAGATGATCGAAAGTGTATCCAATTCGTTGCCTGCTGCGGCCCAGTCGGCCGCGAACCAGTCGGCCGACGTGCGCAGCCAGCGTGTGCTGGAAGCTGCCCGCGAGCAGCGTGATGCCGTGGAGCTTTCCAGCGCGGCCCGTCAGCGCCTCGAGCAGACGCCGATTCGGCGTGACCTGGTCGAGCGCGTCCGTGAAGAAATCGAGGCGGGCACCTATCTGACCGAAGACAAGATCGACGCCGTGGTCGATCGGCTGTTGAGCAAGCTCATCCAGGCCGCCTGACGCGGTCAGGGCGACACGAAGCTTCCTCCTCCTCCTCCATACCGCGTCGCAGCCTGCTGCGGCGTGGTTTTTTATTTGCGCCGCGCGGCGGATCGTCGGCGGGTGTACTCGGCGGTGATGACCGAGTGCATCCCCCCCCGCGGACGCCAGCGGGTGGTGACGGTGAGCCGGCGGGGCCGCAGTACCTGGACCAGCTCGTCGAGGATGCGGTTGGTGACGGCTTCGTAGAAGATGCCCTGCTCGCGGAAGGCCTGGAGATAGAACTTCAGGCTCTTGAGCTCGACGCAGAGCTTGTCGGGCACGTACTCGATCTCGACGGTGCCGAAATCGGGCTGGCCGGTGACCGGGCAGCGGCTGGTGAATTCCGGGGCCACGTGCCGGATGACGTAATCACGCTGCGGAGCGGGATTGTCGAACACCTCCAGCCCACAGGTCTTGCGTTTGCTCACGATCGATTGCTCGCTGACGAGAATCCCTGGGTGCATCGCGTCGGCCCACGCGAGCCGACCCACCGATGGTTGCATTATGCCGCCGGGCCGAAACCCCGCCAACGGGCGCCGCACCGGCGGTCGGGTCTACCGTGACCGCGGCCGGACCGGTATCGTGATCGCGTTCGATGCCGCCGCGACGCAACGTCGCCGTTGGTGGTGGTGTGAAAACGCCAGGGGCATGCCCTTGAAACGTTGGTCGGCGAGATTGGCAGGTCGTGTCGCACCGCTGGTCTGGTGCGCAGCGGCGTTGTGTCTGCCGACCGGGGGGTGTTCGCTGGCGGCACTGTTCACGCGGCTCGAGCCGGCGCCGCCGATCGACTTCGCATATCTGGCGCGGCTGACCGACATGACCATCGACGTGACCGAGCTGAACTTCGGCTGGCAGTTGCGCGAGGACGTGCGCAGCCGTTACAGCGATGCGCACACGACGGTGGAGTTCATCACCGCCGGGGCCGCCAACATCACGCTGATGCTGCTGACCGATGAGCAGGCGGCGCGGCAGACGGTGATTCTGCCGGGCACGAGCCGCCTGCCGCACCTGGTTTTCGACATGGCCCGGCGACCGGTCTACGACGAGGAGCTGGGCGCCAACTTGCACGCGGGGTTTCGCTCGGCCGCGTTGCTGGTGCGCGAGGCACTGGCGCCGCGCCTGCGGGCGGATTACGAGCTTCATCTGGCGGGCTACTCGCTGGGCGGGGCGGTGGCGGTGATCCTGGGGGCCCACCTGGCCGGCGAAGGCTGGGCGGTGGCCGAGATCGTCACGCTGGGCCAGCCGCCGGTGACGGACGCCGATGGTGCGGCCCGCCTGGCGGAACTGCCGCTGCTGCGGCTGATCGCCGGTGACGACACGGTCGTGTGGTGGACCGAGCGGCACTACGTGCACTTCGGGCCGGCGCTCATCCTGCTGGACGGGCCGTACATCGTCTACCTGCCGCCCGACGACCCGGATTACGACCTGGCGGCGGCCCTGCTGGCCAACGTCGACGATCAGCAACGCCGCGACCACGCGAGCTATCGGCAGCGCATGGCGTCGAAGGTCGGCGTGGACGTGTGGGTGGTCGATTTCGCCGATCGGCGCGAGTTCCTGTTGCCTGAAGGATGGGAGTGACAATGGCGGCGAAGGCCGATCGCAGGCGAGGCAGTGCCCACCACGAAGCGCAGGCCGGCCTGTGCCCGGACGGAGGAAGGAACGCGGAAGCAAAGGGACCAGGGAGCAGGGATCGAGGGAGCCGGCCGTCGGCGTGCGGTGGGAACGCCGGCGAATGCAGGCGTTTTTTTGTGCCTTGGCGTCCTGGCGGTTTTTGGCGAACGTTGTCACGCTGTGTTCGCGGTGGGCGGTGCCAACCTGCAGCTTGGCGTTCTTGGCGTTACGCACTGGCAAGCCGCGCTTGCCCATGGCACCCGGCGTT
>CAZRSM010000196.1:0-2506 GCA_964602755.1 uncultured Planctomycetales bacterium | reverse complement strand
CACGATCGCGCAGCAACTGTGCGACACTCCCCGACGCCGGAAACGGGCCTCATTATGTTAACGCTTATGGGCCTGTGCCCACCATCCGGCTGTCCGCAGGCGGTTCGTGCTCGCTGGCTTCGACCCCCCTGTGGTCCCCCCTGGAAGGGGGGACAGTTGGGTGGGGTGGCCGCGTCGGCCGTGGGAAGGATTGGCAGCGGCGCGCGTGGCGACCAACTCCCCTCCCTTCCAGGGAGGGGCTTGGGGGAGGGTCGAGGCTGCGAATACAGAATGGCGCCGAATGCAGCGCCGAGTTATTGCGTACCCCTCCTCAGCTTAACACCTGTCCAACTGAAAAGGGGGACGCAATAGTCCCGGGAACACGTCCGCATCGGGTTCGTTGGTTCCCTCACGGTGCTTCGGGCATGCGCGGCTCTGAGCCGATCCGTGAGCGGAATCGTGCCCGCCGCGGGCCGCAGTGGGCTGAGCGCCGGCGGGATTGGGCCGATTGGTGAGCCGAAGGCGCCACGATGGGCCGCAATGAGCCGATCGGTGAGCCGAATCGCAGACCAGGGAATGAGCGGCAGCAATGGGTCGTGGACCGCTTGGCGACGGGTCGCCGTGTCTTCCACCCCGGACTGGACGCGACGCCCGGCCGATCCGCGGGCTCGGCGTCGCGCGGGGCGGGGCATCGGTCGCGCGAAGCCGCGTGTCGTCCGCTGGCCGCGGGCTTACCGGTGGGTTAAACTGCCCGACTGCTCCCTGACCAGCGAGCCGAGTCGCGGGAGTTCGCGCGCCTGACCGGTCGTGGCGACCGGCGCGGGTCGCAAACCGGCCAATGCGCGACGGGGGGTTGCAAGCCGGCCGAAGGCTGGGTGAGCCCCGGCCGGCTGCCAGGCGAGTTTTTTCGGGTATCAACCATGAGCATCACAGCAAAGCGGTCGGTGGTCCGCGCAGCTCTCTTAGTGGTTTGCACGTGGGCGGCGGTCGCTCCGGTCGAGGCCCAGCAGCGGCCGACGCCGGTAGTCGTGGCGCCGGTCGAACAGCGCGACCTGCCACCGGTCTTCAAGGTGGTGGCCACAGTGGTCGCCAACCGGCGTTCGACGGTCGCCAGCGAGGTCGGCGGGCTGGTCAAACGCCTGCGGGCGCGCGAGGGGTTGCGTTTCGCCGCCGGCGCGACGCTCTGTGAGCTGGATGATGAGCCGGCGCGGCTGCGGCTGGCCGAGGCCCAGGCAAAGCTGGCATCGCTGGAGGCGGTACTGGCCGAGCTGGCCAACGGCACCCGGCCCGAGACCATCCGGCAACGCGCGGCCCAGGTCGAAGAGGCCCAGGCGATGGTCGACAAGTGGGCCTTCGAGAAAAAGCGGCTCGAGAACCTGGCTGGTCAGGGCCAGACCAGCGCCAAGGAGCTGCACGACGCCGAGACGGAATACCTCGCCGCGCGCCAGCGCCTGGCAGCCGCCCAGGCGGCCTACGAGATCGCCGTCAACGGACCGCGGCGCGAGCAGATCGAAGCCGCCCGGGCCGACGTGGCGGCGCAGCGGGCGGCGGTCGAACTGGCGCAGCGCGACCTCAGGAAAACCGCCATCGTGGCTCCCTTCAATGCCTTCGTGGTGGCCCGCAGCACCGAGGTCGGCGAGTACCTCGCGCCCGGGGCGGCGGTATGCGAAATTGTCGACATCGAGACGGTCACAGTGCGAGCCGAGGTGCCCGAGCGCGTGGTGGCCCATGCCACGCCGGAGACGGAGGTGGAAGTCCGTGTGCCGGCGCTGGGACTGACCCGACGGGCCGCGATCACGCGGCGGGTGCCCCAGGCCGACGAGCAGTCGCACACCTTCCCCGTGGAGATCGACCTGCCCAACCCCGGCTTCAAGCTGCTGCCGGGCATGTTCGCGCGGGTGTACCTGCCGGCCGGCAAGCCGGGTCGACGGCTGATGGTGCCGCACGACGCACTGGTGGGCACCGGCGAGAACAAGCTCGTCTATGTCCTGCGGCCCGGCGAGCAGGGGGGCCAGATGGCCGTGCCGTTGCCGGTCAGGACCGGCGTCGAGACCGCCGAGCTGGTGGAAGTGATCGGCCCCGGGCTGTCTGCCGGCGACCTGGTGGTGATCCGCGGAAACGAGCGGCTGTTCGGCCCGACGCCGGTGGCAGTGCTGAACCCGACCAGCCAGCCGATGACCGGCACATCGCGCGACTGACCTTTATGCCCCGGACCATCTGGAGCCAGCTTCCGTGAATCTCATCGAATTGTGTCTCAGGCGACCGGTCAGCGTCTCGGTGGGCGTGTTGCTGGTAGTGCTGTTCGGACTGCTGGCGTTGTGGGGCATGCCGGTGCAGCTCACGCCGACGGTCGACACGCCGGTGGTGACGGTCCGCACGATGTGGATCGGGGCCACGCCGCAGGAGGTCGAGTCGGAGATCATCGACCGGCAGGAGGAGAAGCTCCAGACGGTCGAGGGCCTCAGGAAGATGACCAGCGAGGCCCGCGACAACATGGCCACCATCACGCTGGAGTTCTACAACGACG
>CAZRSM010000195.1:0-20182 GCA_964602755.1 uncultured Planctomycetales bacterium | reverse complement strand
CGGCGCTCGGGAACACCGAGTTGGCCGCGGCGCAGGTGGACACGATCCGCCTGAGGTTGTTGAAGGTGGCGGCCCGGGTGGTGATCAGCGTGCGGCGCGTGGTGCTGCACTTTTCGAGCGCTTGTCCGTGGCGGAATCTCTTCCGCCGCATCGCCGCTTCCCTGGTGTCGGCGGCCTCGGCGCCCGGCTCTTCCCGGGCCGGCCCCGCGGCCCGTCCCGCCCCGAGCTGACCGCTTCACAACCCGGATGCCGTGTGGGGGAAAGGGAGCGTTCTGCGCCGACCAGCACCACACGCCCGCTCAGGTACACGCCGCGAGCCCAGACACCCGAAAAACAGAACAACCCGAAGCCTGATGAAATATCCGGGTTAGAGCATGAACACGAAGGTCAGGATGATGAACACCGGGATCAGCACCAGTCCCGAGTACATCATGTAGCCGAAGAAGCTGGGCATCCTGACGCCAGACTGCTCGGCGATGGCCTTGACCATGAAGTTGGGGCCGTTGCCGATGTAGGTGTTGGCACCCATGAAGACCGCGCCGCAACTGATGGCGATCAGCAGCGGAACGGGGATCGAGCCGGTCGCCGTGGCCACCGGCGACATCAGCTCCATGCCGGGGGGCGTCAGCGTGCCGGCGGTGGCGAAGTAGACCACATAGGTCGGGGCGTTGTCGAGGAAACTGCTGAGCAGGCCGGTGGCCCAGAAGAACTGCCAGGGCTCGCTCAGGCCCAGCTCAGGCCCCTTGGTCTGCAGGATCTCGATCGGCACCTGCATGGTGATGAAGATGCCGATGAACAGCGCCGCCACCTCGCCGATGGCGACGTAGTTGAACTGGTTCTCTTCGCGCAGCGCCTTGCTCGTGGTCAGCAGCGAGAGCACGACCATCAAGAGCTGCACGCCCTCGCGCAGAAACGGCCAGGCATGCCAGTTCGTGCCCGGGAAGGCCTTGGCCGGATCGAGCGTCGCCACCGCGCCCACCACCCCCAGCAGCCACACCAGGTTGATCAGACCCGCCAGGCGCATCGGTTCCTTGTGGGTGTCGTCGAAGCGTATGGCCTCCTCCGGCTCGTGCTTGTAGGCCCAGGTGTCCCAGATGAAGTAGATCGTCAGCAGGATGACGACCATGAAGGCCCACTCCTTCCAGAGCACCAGCGTCCAGAAGAAGTCCACCCCGCGCAGGTAGCCCAGAAACAGCGGCGGGTCGCCGATGGGCAGCAGCGTGCCGCCTACGTTGGCCACCAGGAAGATGAAGAACACCACCGTGTGCACCTTGCGGGTGCGCTCGGAGTTGGTCTTGAGCAGGAAGCGGATCAGCACCATGGCGGCACCCGTGGTTCCGATAAAGCTGGCCATCAGGGCGCCGATCCCAAGCACGGTCGTGTTGACCAGCGGCGTAGCGCGCACGTCGCCGCGTACCACGATCCCGCCGGCGATGACATAGAGCGAGAACAGCAGCGTCAGGAACGGGACGTATTCGGCCAGCACCGCGTGGTGCAGGACCGCCAGCACAGTCGGCCAGCCTGGTTCGGTGCGGGCCTCGTGGTGTTCGCGGGCCGACTCGCCGGGTGCCGCCACGCCGTTGCCGTGCTGCCGGTCGGACGGCTGCCGGTGTTCGACCTCGCCGGTGTGCTGCTCTACGTGGGCCGGCTGCCCGTGTCCGCCGCCCTCGTGCGTGACCACGCCGACGCCGCGGAAACCGTAGTACAGCAGCGTTGCTGCGGCCAAGAGCATCGCCACCAACAACTTGTTGCGGTTTTCCTCCCACCAGTGGTGGGTCTTGCGGATCAGTGGGAGGACGGCAATCGCCAGCAGGATGGCCACGAACGGCCAGACCCAGAACGGGTTGGGAACGTACTTCTCCGCGTTCTCCATCAGGGCAAGCAGCATCGCGCGATTCCTTTTCGCTTGGTCGACCCAGAGCTATGCCTTTCCCCAACCCGACGTCACCTGCGTCCCATAACCACCAGACGGCCCCGCCACACCCATTCATCCCGCCCGGCCGCGCCGGCCGGCGCGTCGATGGAGTGCTGCCGCTCACGGCGCGGCGACGCCGCTCATTATGTCCTGTCCCATCTCTTATCGGAATACTGGCCCGATCGATTTCACCCAAACTGGCAGGCGCGGCCCAATTAGCCCGCAGCGCCGTCGGCCAGCTTGCGAGCCAGCAGCAGACCGTCGCCGATCGGCACGATCGCCGCAAAGACTCGCGCATCGCTCATCACACGGGTGTTGTTGGCTCGAATGGCGGCGGTTTCCGGGTCGTCAGCCTGAGCATCGGCGACCGAGCCGCTCCAGAAGGCGTTGTCGATCGCAATCAGCCCGCCAACGCGCACCAGCCGCACGCAGTGCTCGTAGTAGTCGCCGATGTTCTTCTTGTCAGCATCGATGAAGGCGAAATCGAAGCTGCCCGCGGCGCCCTGGGCCGCGAGGGCCGCCAGGGTCTCGAGCGCCGGGCCGAGGCGCAGGTCGATGCGGTCGGCCACGCCGGCCCGCTGCCAGTAGCGCCGCGCGACGGACGTCCACTCTTCGCTGACATCGCAGGTGATCAACTGCCCGTCTGGCGGCAGGGCGCTGGCCACACACAAGGCGCTGTAGCCGGTGAACGTACCGATCTCGAGGCAGCGCCGGGCACCCAGCAGTTGCACCAACAGCATCATGAAACGGCCCTGCTCGGGCGAAATCTGCATGCAACCCCGTTCGAGCTGCGCGGTCTCAGCCCGCAATTGCCGCAGCACGTCCGACTCGGGCAGCAGTTCGGCGGCCAGATAGGCGTACAGCTCTTCGCTCAGGCCGATCGATCGTGTGGACATTGCTTGCTCCCGCTCGCCGGGCTCGCCCGTCGATGCGGCGTCAGACCCGCCCCAGTCGTTCGAGAACCGCCCTGACCAGCACCGGCCAGGCGATGGTGGCGTCGCAGAGCACTTCGGCGAATCGCCCGCCCTCGGCCGGTGGTATGAACTTGCCCCACGAGACGCCTTCTGAATAGGTGCAGCCGCTCAGGCCACCCCAGTGCACCGGCTCGGGACAGATGCGCACCGCGTAGCGAAACCGCACCAGCCCCCCGGTCTTGCCGCGCGTCTGGAAATGCAGCAGCTCGGCCAGCGGTCCGGCCTGCTGCGCCCAGTTGCGGGGCACGCCGCCGCCGATGGTGAACAGCCCCAGCCGCTCGGCGGCGCTGATGCGCTCGAGAAAATCGGCCACGTCACGCATGGGGTCGAACCGCACCGTCGGCCGGCCCGCGCGCTGCGCCAGCGTGTTATAGGTGAAAACGTCCAGCCCGATCTCGCTGTCGGTGAAGGCCGGCACGTAGACCGGCACGCCCCGGCGATGGGCCGACTGCAGGATCCCGCGGCCCGCGCAGGTCTGCGCCAGGTAGGCGCCCAGTTCGGCGTTGAGCTCGAAGCTGCCGAAGGGCCGCTCAGGACCGATGCGCTCCAGGACGGCGTCGAGGATGTCCTCGGCGGCGTAGAGGTTCTTCTCCAGCTCGAGCGTGTCGTAAACCCGGTCGTAGCCGGCCTGGTACAGCGCTTCGTCGCTCCAGGACGGATCGTAGCGGAAGTGCGTGTGGCCCGACTGCTCGACCATGCCGTGGCCGATCAGGGCCCCGGTGCTGACCACCGCGTTGAGCATGCCCTGATCGATCATCTCGGTTATCAGCAGCCCCATCTTGGCGATGGTCATGGCGCCCGAAAACGTGCCCACCACGAAGCACTTGGGGTCGCTGACCATCTCGTAGAGCACGTCGGCGGCCTCGCCCAAAGCCCGGGCGCCGAACGACGCCCGCTTCATCTGCCCCAGCATCGCCGCGAAGCTGCCGGCCGCGCGCACGTCCAGCGGTTCGAGCGGCTCGAGGCCGTGCTGCCAGCCGTCGCCGAACTCTTCCTTGCGGCGTGGTATCTCGTCCCCGGCGTTTTTTTCCCTCATGGCCACCTCACAGTCGCTGCGGGCCGGGGCGGATCGCCCGGAGCGCTCGCGACCCGCTGCCGGCCGGGGCCGCGCCCCGCCGGCCGCCGCGGGCCGACCGGCCCGACCCAACGCCCGAACGTGGCAGCATAGGCCCGGCCGGCGGTGGCGACAACCGCAGGCCCGGCCGCGGCCCGCCGGCGAGCTTGACGATCCGGCCGGGCGGTTCTAGGCTATTAGCCGGACGATCGGAAGTCTTCGCAGCCCGGATGGCGGAATTGGCAGACGCGCCAGGTTGAGGGCCTGGTGGGGGTTACACCCCGTGCTGGTTCGAATCCAGTTCCGGGCAATGTGACGCTTGGCCGCCGAGGCGTCGCGTGAAAGCACCGACGGCCCCGGCGGCGAGCGAGTGTTTTTGCGCCCCTAGCTCAACTGGATAGAGCATCGGTCTACGGAACCGAAGGTTGCAGGTTCGAATCCTGCGGGGCGCGTTGCCTTCCCCATCGGTTCGTTTCAAGTGAATGATCTGTCCCGCGCGGTCCCAGATGCTGGTGACCGCTCCACGCGGCAAGCGTCAACGTCGGCCCGGCACGCAATGCAGAAAGGGCCTGCTGAACCGGCCAACCACTCATTGGATTACCGGAGTGGCGGACTCCACTGGCCGCGCATTTGCCGTGTCCCCCGGCACAGTGTGCCGTCTGCAGCATACGCAACTACCCCTCAGTGGCCGCCAGAGCGCGTCCGCGGCAGTGGCGTGCCGCACTCCGGGCAGATGCCGCTGACGTTGCCGGTCAGGTCGTAGCCGCACTGCCGGCACACTGCCGCGTGGCCCCCGATGTCGGCGACCGCCGTCCTGTTCGCGACCGGCCGCCAGTACCAGTACAGCACGGCGAACAGGCCGGCCGTCGCCAGCCCGTACGCCAGGCTGGTCGTGCAATACAACCAGGTCCACCACGGCACGCCCAGTGCCGGCGTCGCGCCGTACCAGCCGCACAGGGTCGGGATCATGGCGATAGCGATGGCGACGCCCAGCCAGGCGATGCGGCGCATCCGCCGGGCCGCTTCGGTCACCTCCCGCCGCCAGAAAACCCAGGCGCCGTAGGCGTAGAGCGCCGTCAGCAGTTGCATCATCACGTATACGCCCAGGCCTGACCACACGGCCAGGGCCGAGCCCGGCGAGCTCGGCCACTCCAGCTTCCAGGGTGGCATTCCCACCAGATTGCCCAGCGCCAGGCCGATGAGCGCCAAACGCGTCACCTGCAACGTCAGCCGGGAGTGATTTCGACCGGCGTCCCGAGTGTAGAGCGCGCACAGAATCGCGGTCGGGAGCAGCGCATGGCCCAGCCATCTCATCACCGATGCCGCGTAGCTCGCCCAGTCGGGAGGGACGGACTTGACGTAGATGTCGAGTCGAACGAGCCGAGCGAGGTCCACCCCATGCGTCAGCGCAATATGCCCCACGACGAGCCAGCCGACCAGCCGGGTTGCCTTCAGGCTGCGCCGCCACAGCAACAGCACCAGCAGCACTGCGGCCAGAAGCAGCAACACGCCGAGACCCTGGAGCAGGTACTCGGCGTGATGCAGCCGGCCGTCGAGCGGATCGCGCTGCGTGTACACCTGCGCCGCGGTCCAGGAGAACGGCGAGCCGGGGATGGCGGCGGAAGCCACGTAGTAGGCCGCCGGCATGCTGGTCAGCAGCGCGTAGAGCCACAGCGCCAGCGCCGTCCCGCTGCGCAACTGGCTGAAACGCGGCAGGGCGGCGGCGGGGTCGCCGGCGTCCGGCGGCGGCGGTCGGGCTGCGTCGGTACCGGTGGGCATGCGTTACCTCGCGCGCTCACTATATAACCAAGCGAAGCAGCAGTCATCGACCGACACGCCCGTTGGGGCGGAACGGGCCGGCGGCGCGCTGGTAGCCGCGTGCGATTGGGCCTAGAATCGACCCGGTCGGCGCGGCATCGGCTGGCCGATGTGTAACTGAAGGTATGCGCAGGAGTTTGCGAATGGCTAGCACAAACCGGAGCCTGTTGGCGGTGCTGGTGATGCTGGGCGGGGCGCTGGCCCCGGCGGTCGCCCAGCCGGCCGAGAAGGACGTCATCAAGCAGCTTCAGGTCAAGGCCGACCTGAGCGACCAGGACAAGGCGGCGCTGCAGACCTGGACCGAGCAGCGCGTGCAGGCCATCGCGTCGGACGACCCGGCCACGGCCGCCGTCGGCGTGCGCGAGCTGCGCAAGGCCTATGAGCAGGGCTCGCCGACGTTCAAGGCCGCGCTGGCGGAAGTCTATGCCAGGCTGGCCAGGGGCGCCTACAAGCGGGCCGGACGCGAGGCCGCCGCCCGGCTGATCACGCTGGTGACCGTCTTCAAGCAGCCCGATGCCCCCGCGCTGCTGGTCGAGGCCATCGCCGACAAGCGCGTGCCGGTGCGGGCCGCGGCGGCGGTCGGGCTGCGGCGGCTGCGCCAGGAGCTGGCGACCGGTGAGGCCGCAACGTTCGCTCAGGTGCAGCAGGCGCTGGCGACCGCCGGCGCCAAGGAAAGCTCGGCGGTGGTGCTCAAGACCATCTATGAGGCGCTGGACTACACCAAGGCCGGCGCGTTGCCCGACGCCCAGGCCAACGCGACCGCCGTGCTGAACCTGCTCGTCGGGCGCGGGCAGCAGTATGCCGGCGGCAAGGTTTCGGCCGAGGCGGCCGACACGCCGGGATTGGAGCTGGCCGGCAAGCTGCTCGACCGCTACAACGACGACCAGAAGAAGCGCCTGCTGGAGGCTTCTGCCAGGATGCTGGCCTACGGCGTGTCGCGTTACGTGGACGACCTGTACCAGGTGGACGACAAGAAGTCGGGGCCGGTGCGTGTAGCGCTGCGCAACCGCTTCGAGCAGTTCATCATCGCCGCGGAGAACCTGCTGACGGTCCTGGCCAGGCCCGCCTCGCCGCCGGCCGTGAGCAAGACCATGCAGGAGAGCGTGGCCGACGAGAAGCGCATCAACGTGGCCAACGCCATGAAGCAGTGGAGCAAGCTGCTGGCCGACCAGTTCGGCATCCAGGTCGAAGTCAAGACCGACTCGGCCGAGAAGCAGCCCTAGCGACCGGCGTGTGTGGGACCGCGAGTGCTCGGCGGTCGGCGCGGCCGGCCGCCGATTTTCGTCCGCGCACCGCCCAGACCGCCACGTGCAGCGTGGGCACTGCCCGCCACTGATGGCGCACCGGGCACGGCCAGCCATCAACGGCCCCGGCCTGGCGGACCCGATCGCCGTTTCCCTGGTTCCGGTCCCGCCTCAGAGCGTAATCACCTTGTCGGCGCTGGACAGCTCGTTGACGATGGCGTCCATGTTGCTGATCTCACCCACCGCGAGCTTGTCCGTCAGGTCGAAGAACTCGAGGCACGTGCCGCACGGCAGAATGTCGATACCGGCCTCGTACAGGTGCTGAAGTTCCGAAAGCACCGGCGAACCTACCGCGGCCAGTTTGACGCCGCTGTTGAACAGCACGATCGTCTGCAGCTCGCGGATGGCCCGGCATTTCTGCAGGAACGTGCGCAGGATGCGCTGGCCCACTTCGGTGTCACCGTGTCCCATGCCGGCGTGTCCCAGAACCAGTACGGTTTTCATGCTCGCGCGTCTCCTGATGGTTGTCTTGGCTGCACGCTGTGATACCGCGTGCGTCGTAGAATACACTAACAGCCGGGGCGCTGCGCGGCGCCGGCTGGGGACGGCGGCGCGAGAGGGGGCCGCCGGGCGCGTCGAGCGCGCCGGACCAGGCCGGGCGTTGCGGGTGACGTGAACCCCACTCACCGCCTTTTCGCAGCAGACATTATCGAACGCCCGCCCCGGCGCGGGAGCAAGAAAGCGCTTCCGTGGTCTGGGCGCTGCCTGTTATAGTTGGACGTAGTGTGGGAGCAGGTCGCGCGCCGCATTCCGACGAATCCAACCCCGCTGCGAGCGGTGGGCGTGGCCGGCGCCGGCAGGGAGATTAGTGTGTCTTGCAAACCGCAGGGAGGACAGAACCGATGGACCGTTACGCCAAGCGGTGGCGTCTGGTTGACGGGGTGCTGGTGGTCGGCGCGTTGCTGCTGACCGCCGGCAGCGCGCTGGCGCAGCTTTCGCAGGAGGACATCGAAAAACTGCGCGAACGCGGCCGGCTGGAAGGCTGGACCTTCACCGTCGACCTCAACCCGGCGACCAGCTATTCGCTCGAAGAACTGGGCGGCCTGATCATCCCCGACGACCTCGAACGCGAACGCGCCGAGCACATGGGCGACCTGGGCTACCCCCAGCGCGACCTGCCCGCCGTCTTCGACTGGCGCAACGTCACCGGCCTGACCCCCGTGCGCAACCAGGGGGGCTGCGGCAGCTGCTGGGCCTTCAGTGCCGTCGGAGTGGTCGAGTCGGCGGTTCTGATCAACGAGGGCCTGAGCACAGACCTCTCGGAGCAGTGGCTGGTGAGCTGCACCACCGCCGGCAGTTGCGGCGGCGGCTGGCCCTCGGCGGCCATGTCGTTCATGATCATTCCTGGTGATCGCTGGTTCGACCCGTGCGACGACAGCGGGGCCGTGCTCGAGAGCGCGTTCCCCTACCGCGCCAGCGACGTGCCCTGCAACTGCCCGTATCAGCACCCCTACTGGATCCACAACTGGCGCTACGTGCCCGGCGACCAGTGGGCCATCACCAACATCAAGCAGGCCATCCTCGACTACGGTCCCGTCTCGGTCACCGTGGCGGTCGACAGCGCCTTTCAGGCCTACAGCGGCGGCGTGTTCAACGCCTGCTGGGACGGCGTGCTCAACCACGCCGTGGTGCTGGTCGGCTGGGACGACACCCAGGGCTCCAACGGCGTGTGGATCATGCGAAACTCGTGGGGCAGCGGCTGGGGTGAAGGCGGCTATATGCGCATCGAGTACGGCTGTTCCAAGATCGGCACCAACGCCCTGTACGCCGTCTACCGGCCCGACTGCAACAACAACGGTATCCGCGACGACTGGGACCTGGCCGATTGCGACGGCAGCCCCTGGTGCAGCGACTGCGACGGCAACGGCATACCCGACGAGTGCGACATAGCCGACGGCAACGCCAACGATTGCGACGGCAACGGCGTGCCCGACAACTGCCAGTTCGCCGGCCTCGACCACATCTACGTCGATCCCGGAGCCGCCAGCGCCGGCGACGGCACGAGCTGGGCCGACCCCCTGACCGATCTGAACACGGCCGCCTGCATCGCCGCCAACGAACCCAACGTCAGCGAAATCTGGGTCAAGGCCGGCACCTTCACGCCGCCGGGCGCGGGGCTCGACCGCACGGTCAGCTTCGAGCTGGTCGACGGCGTGATCCTGCGCGGTTCGTTCGCCGGCCATGAGACCGCGCCCGACCAGCGCGACTTCTCCGATCCGGCCAACTGGACCGTGCTCTCGGGCGACCTGGCCGGCGACGACACCCCCGGCGGCAACCGCGGCGACAACAGCTACCACGTGGTGCGCTGCGGCGAGGTCGGCCCCGACACCGTGCTCGACGGCTTCGTGATCTACGGCGGGCAGGCCGACGGCACCGGCAGCGACGCCAACGGTGCCGGCCTGTTCAACCTCGGCGGCAGCCCCACCCTCATCAACTGTCGCCTGATCGGCAACCACGCCCAGAACTTCGGCGGTGCCGTCTACAACGAACGCACCGATTACGGCGCCGTCAACGCGCTGCTGGTCAACTGCGAGCTGAGCGGCAACAGCGCCGGCGCCAGCGGCGGGGCGGCGTACAACGTCGACACCGTCATGGGCGACATCTATCTCAACTTCGTCAACTGCACCGTCAGCGGCAACCAGGCTTACCTGACCGGCGGGATCCATTCCATCGGCCAGGCCAGCGTGAGCGCCGTCAACACCATCCTGTTCGGCAACCAGGACGACTCGGGCACCGGTTACAGCGCCCAGATCGCCGGGGACAACGTCACGCTGGCCTACTGCTGCGTGGCCGGCCTGCCGGTCGAACCCGACGCCGACGGCAATATCGGCGCCGATCCGTTGCTGCGCGACCCGGTCGGTGCCGACGGCCTGGCGGGCACGCTCGATGACGACCTGAGCCTGCAACCCTGTTCGCCCTGCACCGACGCCGGCGACAGCGGAGCCGTGCCGACCGAATGCATCGTCGACCTGGCCGGCAACCCGCGCCTGATCGACGACCCCGTGGTGCCCGACAGCGGCCTCGGCGGACCGCCGGTGGTCGACATCGGGGCCTACGAGTACACCGGCGAGCATGTCGGCGACCTCAACGGCGACGGCAGCATCGACCTGGCCGACCTCAGCATCATGCTGGCCAACTACGGCACCACGCAGGGCGCCGCTTACGAAGACGGCGACCTCGACGGCGACGGCGACGTCGACCTGGGCGACCTGTCGATCCTGCTGTCGGTCTACGGGACCAACTGTCCATAGACCCCGGTGCCGGCCTGCAGTAACCCTGGGGCGGCTGCCGCCGACCGCAGTAGTCGGAGAATCGGGGGCCACCCGCGTGCGACCGGCCTCCCGATTCGAATCGGTGATCAGCAGAACATGGGAACGGACAAGCGGCCGCGACGGCCCGACGAGCCGTTGCGGCCGCACGCGTGTACAATGTCCCGCCGAGCCTGCCAGATAGTGCGCTGCTGCGAAGATGACCACTGACGACGAAACCACCGGCAACGGCGAAATCATCAGGCTGCGTGACGCGGTGAAGGTATACCAGGCCCGCGGGGCCGAAGTGGCGGTAATGGCGTTGCGTGGCATCTCGCTGACCATCTCGGCCGGCGAGTACGTGGCCATCGTGGGCGCCTCGGGCAGCGGCAAGAGTACGTTGATGAACATCCTGGGCTGCCTCGACACGCTCACCAGCGGCCAATACTGGCTCTACGGCCGCGACGTCTCGCAGCTCAGCGACGACGAGCTGTCCGACGTGCGCGGCCAGCGCATCGGCTTCGTCTTCCAGAACTTCAACCTGATCCAGTCGCAAACGGTGCTGGAAAACCTCGAGACGCCCATGTTCTACCTGGGCATACCGCCCGAAGAGCGCCGCCGACGGGCCCTGGCGGCCGCCGAGCGCGTCGGTCTGGCCGACCGCGTCCACCATCGGCCCAACGAGCTGTCGGGCGGTCAGCAGCAGCGCGTGGCCATCGCCCGGGCGCTGGTCAACCACCCGGTGATGCTGCTGGCCGACGAGCCCACGGGCAACCTCGACAGCACCACCGGCCAGGCCATTCTGGCCCTGCTGGACGAGCTGCACGCCGACGGCATGACCATCGTCATGGTCACGCACGACCGCGACGTGGCCGCCCGCTGTGCGCGGCGGATCGAGCTCAAGGACGGGCTGATCCACCACGACACCGGCGGCTAGCCGGTTCGGGCCGGGCCGCCCGGCGGCGATTTGCTCCCCCGCCGTCAGGCGCATACACTTGTTATCAGTGACGGCTGGGGGTGGTCCGGCGCGCCGGGCCTGAGATGTCAGCACGAGCGGCTGGCAGACCCTTTGAACCTGATCAGCGTCGGGATCGCGGCCGTAGGGCCGCGGTCGGCTGCGTAGGGAAGCGACACACCTGCACTCTGCCCACCGCAAACCCCGAGCGATCAGTCCCCCGGCCGCCTCGTGCCTTGAACCGACACCACCGGCCCAAGCCGACCTGCCGCAGAGTTGGCGGCAGGTTCGCAGGAGCATACGCCATGACCCAGTTGCAAGCCGCCCGAGCGGGCATCATCACGCCGGAGATGGTCCGCGTGGCCATCCGCGAAAACGTCACCCCGGAGTTCATCCGCGATGAGGTGGCCATCGGCCGGCTGATCATCCCGGCCAACAAGCACCACCTGGCCGGCAGCAGCGGCCAGAAACCCGAGACCCCGCCCGCCTCGGCGGTCGGCCGGCCGTCCTCCGCCGAGTGCAGCTTCGCGTATCCCACCGAGCCGCTGGGCCATCCCACCTGCGGCCCCGACTCGGCCCTGTGGGTCAACCAGACCGTCAACCAGCGGCGCAAGTGGCTCGACGACCCCGACTATTGCCGCGGCCAGGCGGCCCCCAGGCGACTCGACCCCATCGGCATCGGCCGCATGATCACCACCAAGGTCAACGCCAACATCGGCACCTCGCCGGTCAGCAGCGACCTGCAAACCGAGATCGAGAAGCTGCGCTGGGCCCAGCTCTTCGGGGCCGACACGCTGATGGACCTCTCCACCGGCGGCGATCTGGACGCCTGCCGCCAGGCCATCATCGACCACAGCACCATCCCCATCGGCACCGTGCCGATCTACAGCATGATCATCGGGCGCAATATCGAGGAACTGACCTACGACGACATCCTGGCCGAGATCGAGAAACAGGCCCGCCAGGGGGTCGACTATTTCACCGTGCATGCCGGCATCCTCAAGGAGCATCTGGGACTGATCGGCCGGCGCATCTGCGGGCTGGTCAGCCGGGGCGGCTCGCTGCTGGCCAAGTGGATGATCCACCACAACAGGCAGAATCCCATGTACGAGCTGTTCGACGAGATCAGCGCCATCATGCGCGAGTACGACGTGGCCTACTCGCTGGGCGACGGCTGCCGGCCGGGCTGCCTGGCCGACGCCAGTGACCCGGCCCAGATCGCCGAGCTGCACGTGCTGGGCGAGCTGACCCACCGCGCCCGCGAGGCCGGCGTACAGGTAATGGTGGAAGGCCCGGGGCACATTCCGCTCAACGAGGTGGCCTGGAACATGGAGACCCAGCGGGCGGTCTGTGACGACGCGCCGTTCTACGTGCTGGGGCCGGTGGTCACCGACGTCTTCCCCGGCTACGACCACATCACCAGCGCCATCGGCGCCACCGAGGCCGCCCGGGCCGGCGCCGCCATGCTGTGCTACGTCACGCCCAAGGAGCACGTCGGCCTGCCCAAGCCCCAGGACGTCAAGGAAGGCTGCATCGCCTACAAGATCGCCGCCCACGCCGGCGACATCGCCCGCGGCATCCGCGGCGCCCGGCGCTGGGACGACGACCTGAGCAAGGCCCGCGCGGCGCTCAACTGGCCGCTGCATTTCGAGCTGTCGTTCGACGGCGACACCGCGCGTGCCCTGCACGACGAGGACCTCGACGTCGACACCGACTTCTGCGCCATGTGCGGGCACGACTGGTGCTCGATGCGCATCAGCAAGGAGGTGCAGCAGTTCGCCAGCGGCAAAGCGGCCGGGTTCCAGCCGCAGCGCGTCTCGGCCCCCTCGCCGGGGCTCACCGGGGAGCAGCGCAAGCTGCTGGCCCGGCGCGCCAAAGCCGCCGGCAAGCCCCCCTGCCACAGCGACCTGACCGCCGACGACGAAGCAGCCCGCCGCCTTCAGGAGCAGTTGTTGAAGTAAGCGCAGACCGTCCCGGGGCGCGCGATCGGCTTGTCGACCAGCCAGGGGCGGCCGGTCACCGAATGGAACAGGCGATCAGAGGAGCAGGCCAGCGGCGGAGCAGCCTGGGCCGTCGGGCGGCTACTTGCCCTTGCCGCAGCACTTCTTGTACTTCCTGCCCGACCCGCAGGGGCAGGGATCGTTGCGGCCGGGTGTTTTTTCGGCCTTGGCCTGCTCGACCGGGGCGTCCGGCAGCGGAGCGTCTTCGTCGGTCTGGATCAGGGCCTGCCGCTGCTTCTTCTTCTCGCGGGCGGTCTGGTAGTGTTGCTCGAACTTGTCCCTGGCCACGGCTGAAAAAGCTCCTTTCTCCGCTGCGGCTCCGGCCGGCCGCCGTCAGTCAGTTGGAATTGGGATCCTGGATCTCGATCTGGCCGGCGGCCACGCTGTGATGGTCGGCCGGGTCGGCGTCGTCGCTGTCGATGTAGGCGAACACGTAATACCGGCCGGGCGGCAGCGCGTCTTCCACGCGGTAGTTGTAGATGTCGAGCACGCCGTCGCCGGCGGCCTCGCGTCCGCCGAGGATCTCGCGCTCGGCCTCGCCGGTTTCCAGAACCTCGGCCGGCTCGGGGTCGTCGTCGAGAGTCAGCCGGATGCGGGCCGAGCCGGTCGGGTCATCGTCGCGCCATTTGATCGACACGAACTGCCCGGCCCTGACGGTCTTGTCGGTGGCCGGCTCGAGCAGGGCCACCAGCGGCTGGTTGGGGTCGCTGCGCCGGAAGACCAGCGCGCTGCTCTGGATGATCTGCGGGCTGCCCGGCCCGCGGCTGACCAGCAGCAGGATGCGGTAGATGCCGTCGTCGACCGGCTTGTCGTCGCTGTCCTGGCCGTCCCAGTCGAAGGAATCCTCGGTGGTGCCGGTCTGCACCAGACGCTGCGAGAGGATGTTGCGCTCGTTGCCGTTGGTGTGGTTGTCGTCGGTGTCGACCTCCAGGTCGATCAGCACGTCGTTGGGTTCATCCAGGGTGAAGGTGATCGTCAGCGGGTCGTCGCCGACCAGGAAGTCGGTGTCTTCGGCCGGGGCGGTGATGGCCAGCGTGATATTCGGCTCGTTGGGTTCTGCGGGCACGGTGATCCGGGCCGGAGCCTCGATGAACTGCGGCGCGTTCAGCTCGTCGGTTATCACGGCGAACAGGTAATAGGTATCGGGATCCACCCGCTGGCCGTCGGTGTCGGTGCCGTCCCAGGCCATCGAGTCGAAGCCGGCATTGGCGGGGATGCTGACGTCCTGGATGACGATCTCGTTGCCGCTCTCGTGGTCGGTGTCGGGGTCGATGCTGATCTGGGCCGAGCCGTCTCCGTCCGGGTCGAACGACGTCCAGCGGATGGTAACGGAGTCGCTCTCGATGGTGTTGTTGGGATCGTTGGGATCCGGCTGCGGCTCACCCAACGTGATGTCCTCGGCCGGATCGGTGAACTCGAACTCCGGCGGTGTGTTGATGGTGATGCGCCCCGGCGAGCTGGCTTCGACGGTCTGGTCTCCGGCGACGACCCTTACGAGGATGCTGTATTCGCCGCCCTCGAAGCCGGTGGTGTCCCAGGTCAGCACGCGGCTGCCGCCCGACTCGGGCAAGCGCAACCCGCCGGCCAGGATCGTGTCGGTGAAGTTCTTGCGGTAGCGCACGATGACGGTGGCGATCGCGTCGTGGCCGGTGAGGTTGACCGCGGTCCACTCGACCTCGATCTGCGACCCGCTGGCGACCGAACGGCTGACCGCCGGCTTGAGCACCGCGGCTGAAAGATCGACCGAGGTGGGATGTCCGCCGGCGGAAGCGTCTATGTCAACCAGCGGCGTACACGTGGAACCGAGCAGCATCCAGCCCAGGCCGACTGCCAGCAGCGCAACGTATTTCATGAAACAGCACCCCATCTGGACAACGCCAGTCCGGCGTTGGTAGAAGACGGTTTTTCAAGCACTATCGGCTCGTGCGCCGACCGGTCTGAAACCGGGGTCCAATCTTAACGCCCGCAAGCGGTTCCTGTCGTGAACCCCGGCCGGCCCCGGGCCGGCACGCCGCCGCGCGGCGGACGTCAGCGGGTGCGGCCCGCTGCGCATAAGTCGCGCCATCGACATTATTTGGCACGCTGACAGGCCGTCAAGCCGGCCGTTGGCCAGCCGGCCTCTTCTTCAGTAATATGCCGGTTTGGGACCGCTTGTTCGTTGCGGTGCCGATAATGTGAACGAACACCCACGCCCCCGGCGCCTGACCGCGGAGAGCACGGTGAACGAGCCCCAACTGGCTGCACAGAACACACATCGCTGGTGGCACCCCGTCGCGCTGTACGTCGGCCCGGTGCTGCTGTTCGTCTGCGCCACGGCCTACGGCATCCTCGAGGTGCACTCCTCGACCGACACCTGGATCGGTCTGGCTGCCGGCCGACAGATCCTCGAATCCGACCACTTCCCCAGGACCGACACCTTCAGCTACACCTTCGAGGGCGAGAACTGGTACAACCAGAACTGGCTCACCCACGTGTTCCAGTACTGGCTGTATTCGCACCTGGGCCCCAACGCCGTCGTCTACGGCACCTGGGCGCTGAGCAGCTCGGTATTCCTGCTCACGCTGCTGGCCTGCTACTGGCGTTCAGGCAACCTGCTGGGCTCGCTGGTGGCGGCCTCGGTCGTCGCGCTGGGCGGACGCGACTTTCTCAGCGCCCGGCCGGCTACCACCGGCTTTTTCTGCATCGCCGCCCTGTGGGCCCTGATCTGCGCGATAGAGGGCCAGCGCCACAAGACCCGCTGGTGGCCGGTGGCGCTGCTGCTGCCGCTGCTGCTGCTGTGGGGCAACGCCCACGGCAGCTTCGTGTTCGGTTACGGCGTGCTCGGGCTGTATGTGGGCCACTGGTTCGTGGCGCGCACCATCGGCCAGCGGCGGGCGTGGATCTGGTCGCTGCTGGGCGTGGGCGTGGTGCTGCTGATCCTGGGTCTGGTCTATGCCAGACCCGCCGAGGGTGTTGCCCACCGTCCCGAGGATCTGACCAACTTCTTCGGTCTCCAACTGGTCAAGCGCAAGCTGGCGATGGTGGTCGGCGGCCTGCTGGCCTACGGCGTCTACTGGCTGATCGTGCGCTTGAGCCGCCCGCGGCTGGCGGTGCGCGACGGCCAGATCTACGGCATCGTGGCGGCGGTGTTGCTGGCGTTCGTGCTGACGGTCTGGCTCGGACCGTTCGGCCTGGAGAACTTCACCCACGCCAACAAGATCGCCAGCTCCGACGTGTTCCGTCAGGTCTCCGAGTGGAACCCGCCCACCGCCCCCGGGCGGCACTTTCCGCCGGTGTGGCGCTTCTGGACCATACTCTACACCTCGGCCGGGCTGATCGTGCTCGCCGCGGCGGTGCGCGTCCTGCCGGGCACCCGCGGCGAGGCGCCCCGGGATCGCTCCGCCGACGCCGAGCCGCCGCTGCACACCAGCCTGTTCGACGCCGCCGTGGTGGTCATCGGCCTGGCGATGACGTTCTGGGCGCGGCGGTTCGCGCCGATCTACTTCGTGTTCGGAGCGCCGGTGTTCCTGGTGTGGTTCCTGCGGCTGACCAGAACCATCCCCGCCCAGTGGCAGCGCATGGCCCGTCTCGGCGTGTCGATCGGCTGTCTGGGTTTCACGGCGGTGGTGGCCCACGAGACCATCACCAAGGCCCGCAAGGAGCTCATCGAGGCCTTCCGCCCGCGGCCGAACTTCGGCCTGCTCGAGCGCGTCACGCGCTACGACGCCACGCCGCACACGGCCATCGAGTTCATCAAGCGCAACGCGCTGCCGGTGCGGGTGCTGACCGAGTGGACGCAGGCCGGCCCGGTGATGTTCCACGCCCCGACCGCGCAGGTCTACATGGACGGCCGGGCCCAGCAGGTCTACGACGAAGATCACTACCTCAAGTACCAGGCCCTGCTGGGCAACCCGCGAACGCCCAAGCAGCGCCTGCTGCAACTGCTCGACGAGTACGACACCAACGCGGTATTGCTGCGCCGCTGGGGGCCGGCCCAGAACCTGGGCGTGGTGCTGGAACAATCCCGCGACTGGATCCCGGCCCTGTTCGGAGCGCGCTATGGACTGTTCCTGCGCCGCGGCAGCGAGCCGTTCAACCGCCTCTGCGAGCTGATGCGCTCCGGACAAGCCTGGTGGCCCGACGACCCGGCCGCCCTGGCCACCCAGGGACTGCTGTGGCAGGCCATGAACCCGCCCCAGCTCGACAAGGCCGTGCAGTGCTGGCGCCAGGCCATCCGGCGCAACGTCCGCACCGGCCGCATCGCCTTCAGACCGCTGACCCAGGCCTTGATCATGCTGGGACGCCAGGCCGAGGCGCGTTCTCTGATTCAGGGTTACTACCAGGTACTCAAGCGCCCGGTACGCGGCATGAGCGACCGCGAACGCAAGGGCCTGCTGAACATTCTCAGCAACTGCTGGCGGGACATTCAGGAGGCGGTCGATAATAAACCCGGCGGCCCGTAGCGGACGCCCTCCGGCCGGCATGGCCCGGTCTTGCAGAGCATCGAGAAAAGGTGAGAAGAACATGCGGCGAGCAGTGCTGACGGCGACGGCGTTCGTAACCGCTCTGGCAATAGCCGGCTGCGACCTGGTCTACAACATGATCGAGGAGCGCAGCGGCAACGTCACCATCCTGATCATCAACAACACGCCTTATCGGGCGTCGTTCACCATCGGTTCCTACGACGCCTGGGACCGTAACCCGCCCGGCCGCGTCGAGTTCGAGCAACGCCGACTCGAAGCCCACTCGACCGAGCCCACCTTCGGCCTGGCCTGCAAGCGCAACATCGCCATCGGTACCCAGGCACTTGTCGACCGCATCCTTGACACCGACGGCGACGATCGCAGCGGCTTCGACGCCGACGCCTTCGACGACGTGGTTCATTTTTCGTCAGCCCCGGTCGACTCGACGGCCGCCGCTCTGCCGACCGTGGGCACCGCGCAGGGTATCGAGGTGCTGTTGGGGGTGGATTTCGCCTGCGAAGACGAGCTGATCTTCACCTTCGAGGAAGACCCCGACGCCCCCGGGGGCTTTCGCATCGATTTCTCGGTGCTGCACCGCAAGGAATACCAGTAGGCCGGTTGTCTCGTCCGGGCAACGCCGGCTCCGGCCGCGGCTTGATGCGGAGTCAGTTGCCCAGCGTACCGATCGCCCATTCGAGCAGCTCGGGGGCGTTCTGCAACCCGAACGGAAACACCGTCTCGTCGATCGGCGAAAGCTTGAAGATCTGCGTCGCCAACAGCACGTCGTTGGCGCAGGTGGTGTCCATCAGGCCCCGGCAATCGCGGGTGTGCACCAGGCCCAGCAGGTGACCTATCTCGTGTGCCGCGGTGTTGCCGATTGCGGTGGCCATCTGCTGCAGCGAGGGCGTAGTGGCGAACGCCCCGCGGAATCCGTCGGTGAACACGATGGCGTCGTCGCTGTGGTCCTGGTCGAAGACGTCGATCTGCTCGGCGATGGCGAACGCGCTGGGATCCTCGCCGCCGAAGTAGATCGTCGAGTGCGGCTCGCTGGGGACCGGGTCGTCGTCGGAGTTTCGCAGGTCCAACTGGTAGCCGTCGAAGCGGTCGGCGATCACCGCCTGGATGGCGTCCTTCATCTCCTCGGTGCGGCCGGCATACGGCCCCAGGTCGGCGGCGTCGAACGGGGCGATGTCGAAGACGCCCACGTTCTCGATCCGCACGTTCTGCCCACCGGCCCAGTTGAGATAGACGATCTGCGGCTCGGGCGTCGGCAGCCCGACACCGGGGGTTATCTCGATGTCGACGCGGTAGTCGCCGGTGACCACCCGCTCGGGGTACGGGGCGATGGCCAGGTAGTAGTGTCCGCGTGGTCCGCGGATGATCTCGTCGATCAGCGGATTGAGGTCGGAAGCATCGGGCGTGCGGTCATCGTTGAAGATGTGCAGGTATTCGCGCTCGTCGAAGACCGCCGCCACCGGATCCAGTCCCGGCGTCAGGGCGGTGATGTCGACGTAGAGCCGGTCACCAGGCGAGAGCTCACCCAGATCGTAGACATCCACGTCGCTGTCGCTGTCGATACGGGCGGTGAACTGCGACTTGTCGGGACTGTCCCAGGTGACCTGCCGGGCATCGGCCAACGTGTTGCCGTCGTCGGGGGTGTTGTCGACCGGCACGAACGGGCAGCCACCCACGAGCAGCCCGGCTACCGCCAACAGCGCCACCGACACCAGTTTGCGATCCAGTCCGATCTGACGACTCACGATGTGTTCCTCCCTCGAGCTGCGCTGCCGACCGCCGCGCCCCCGCGCGACGGCCGCAAGCTCCACGGCGCTGCTATCCTAATCGGCCAGACAAGTGCTGTAGCTGTCCAAGCGTGTGGTGGCGACTGGTTATCGGGCGTGTATTGGTCGGCGCGTTCGACGGTCTGGCCCATGGTGCGCGGGTGGAACATCGCTGGCGTCCATTTTGTAGTGCCACTGCATGATAGCCGGCACGGGGGACTCGTGGAGTCACGCGCCGCCACCAGAGGGCCGCAGACTTTCGCCTTCACCTCGCTGCGGGTAAAACATCGCTATCGGCGAGCGATACGACCGGCTGCTGAAGCGCGCGGCACGAGGCGTGCCCGCTGCGCGCCACGCCGCCGGCCTGGCTCGAAGTGGGTTGACAATCGATTCCGACCGATACTCGCTCTTTAGCAAACCCGCACCTGGAAAGGACCACGCCATGAACCGAAACGGGGCACTTGGGGGAATCTGGGTCTGTCTGACACTCGCTGCGTGCCTGGCCGCCGTCGCGACCGCCCAGCCGCCCGCGGGCGACGGCCAGACGCATCACCTGATGCGCATGGCCGACATCTGCGGCGACAAGATCGTCTTCACCTACGAGGGCGACTTGTGGCTGGTCTCAAGCCGCGGCGGCACCGCCAGACGGCTCACGCGCGATCCCGGGATGGAGGTCTGGGCCAAGTTCTCG